>NZ_JBSGDB010000057.1:0-28769 GCF_053602155.1 Streptomyces sp. NPDC004561 | reverse complement strand
CCACGGCCTGCCGGCAGCCGTCGGGGACGAAGGTGCCGAGCACGTCGTCGTGGCGGAGCCTGCCGCCCGCCTGGCTGAACAGGTGGGCGACCGGGTTCCAGCCGCCGGAGACCAGCAGCAGGTCGACGGCGAACTCCCGCTGTCCGGCGCTCTCCCCGTACCGGGCGACCGTCACGGCGGTGAGGCGGTCCCCGCCCCGCGTGCCGCTGACGGCGTGCCCGGCCAGCACCTCGATTCCGGCGGTCAGGGCGCGCTCGGCCCACTCCCCCGGCTCGGGCCGGGTGTCGGCGACCGCCGCGATGTCCACTCCGGCCGCCGCCAGGTCGAGCGCGGCGGCGTAGGCGCTGTCGTTGGTGGTGAACACGACCGCGTGCCGTCCGGGCAGAACGGCGTACCGGTGCAGGTAGGTGCGGGCCGAGGCGGCCAGCATCACGCCGGGCCGGTCGTTGTCCCCGAACGCCGGCGACCGCTCGTGGGCGCCGGTCGCGAGGACCACGCGCCGGGCGCGGATCCGCCAGACCCGCTCGCGGGAGACCTGGGCCGGGGCCTCGGCGCCGAGGTGGCCGGTACGGCGCTCGACGGCGAGGAGGTGGTTGTCGTCGTAGTGGCCGAAGACGGTGGTGCGGCTCAGGACGCGTACCTCGGGGGCCGCTTCGAGCCGCGCGCGTGTCGCCGCGACCCAGTCGAGGTGTTCGCCGGTGCCGAGCAGACTGCCGCCCGCTTCCGGCTGGTCGTCGGCGAGGATGACCCGTGCTCCGCTGCCCGCGGCGGCCGCGGCCGCCGCGAGGCCGGCCGGTCCGGCGCCGACGACCAGCAGGTCGCAGTGCGCGTGTACGGCGTCGTAGCGGGCGGGGTCGGGTTCGGTGGCGAGGCGTCCCTGGCCGGGGAGGCTGCTCGCGACCAGGCCGTCGTGGAGCTCGACGGTGGTGGCGGGGAGCATGGGCTCGGGGAAGGGGGCCTCGATCTGGACGACCGCGTTCGGTTCCTCGACGCCGGCCGAGAAGATGCCTCGGGGGCGGCCGAGCCTGATGCTGGTGGCGGCCTTGACGACACCGTTGGCCAGGAGGGCGGAGGCCAGGGTGTCGCCGCGGTAGCCCTCGTATGCGGTGCCGTCGAAGGTGAAGGTGAGGGGGGTGCCGCGGTCGATGCGGCCGCCGGTGGGGGTGCGGAACGGATGGCCACCGGCGGAGCCGCCGATGGATGCGCCCCCGCCGCCCCTGCCCGTGCCGTCCTGAAGGGGCTCCGCCTCTTCGGCCCCGCCGGGGACCCCGCCCTCGGACCGCCCTTCGGCGTCGATCACCGCACGGGCCGGTGGCGCTGGACGCGAGGTGATTGGGCGCGGCTCGACCGTTCCCGGACGCGGCTCCCCCACCCGGTAGACGGCGAGGATCTCGTTCGTCGACGTGTCCCGCACCGCGTTGAACCACCTGCGGCAGCCCGCCGCATGGCTCCACCGCTCGGCGAACGGGCCCTTGGGGTTGTCGCGGAAGAAGAGGTACCGCGCCCACTCCAAGTCGGTGAGGGCCGCGGGGTCCTCGGGGTAGGGCACATGGGCCTGGCCGCCGTAGTGGAACTCGGCCTCGTCACGGGGCCCGCACCACGGGCAGGGGATGAGCAGCATCGTTCGGCTCCCTAGTGGGCCACCGCGGCCGCGCCGTGCTCGTCGACGAGCGCGCCGGTGGTGAAGCGGTCGAGCGAGAAGGGGGCGTTGAGGGGGTGGGGGGCGTCGTGGGCGATGGTGTGGGCGTAGACCCAGCCGACGCCCGGGGTGGCCTTGAAACCGCCCGTTCCCCAGCCGCAGTTGAGGTAGAGGTTGCCGACCGGGGTGAGGCCGACGATGGGCGAGGCGTCCGGGCTGACGTCCACGATGCCGCCCCAGGTGCGCAGCACGTGGGCGCGGGCGAAGACGGGGAAGAGTTCGAGGGCGGCGGACATCTGCTCCTCGATGATGTGGAACGCGCCGCGCTGGGTGTAGGAGTTGTACGCGTCGATGCCGGCGCCCATCACCAGTTCGCCCTTGTGCGCCTGGCTGACGTACACATGGACCGCGTTGGACATCACCACGGTCGGGTGCACCGGCTCCAGGAGTTCGGAGACCAGCGCCTGCAACGGGTGGCTCTGGAGCGGGAGTTCGATGCCGGCCATGGCGGCGAGGACCGAGGTGTGGCCGGCCGAGCACAGGGCGACCTTGCCGGCGGCGATCGGGCCGAGGTTCGTGCGGACGCCGACCACCCGGCCGCCGGCCACGTCCAGTCCGGTGACCTCGCAGTTCTGGATGATGTCGATGCCGGCGGAGTCCGCGGAGCGGGCGAAGCCCCAGGCCACGTGGTCGTGTTTGGCGATGCCGGCGCGCGGCTGGTAGGTGCCGCCGAGGACCGGGTAGCGCACGTCGGGCGAGACGTTGACGATCGGGCAGACCTCTTTGACACGCTCGGCGTCCAGCCATTCGGCGTCGACGCCGTTGAGCCGGTTGGCCTCGACCCGGCGGACGCTGTCGCGGACGTCCTGAAGGCTGTGGGCGAGGTTCAGGACGCCGCGCTGGGAGAAGAGGATCGGGTAGTCCAGCTCCTCCTCCAGGCCCTCCCACAGCTTGAGGGCGTGCTCGTAGATGCCGGCGCTCTCGTCCCACAGGTAGTTGGAGCGGATGATCGTGGTGTTGCGGGCCATGTTGCCGCCCGCGAGCCAGCCCTTCTCCAGGACCGCGACGTCGGTGATGCCGTGGTTCTTCGCCAGGTAGTGGGCGGTGGCCAGGCCGTGGCCGCCGCCGCCCACGATCACCACGTCGTACGACCGCCTGGGCTCGGGGGTGCGCCAGAGCCGGTCGGGGTGCTCGGGCAGGTCGGCGCCGGGGGTGCGGGGGGTCATCGGACGTCTCCGTCTTCCGAGAGGTGCGGGTAGAGCGGGTGCGCGGCCGCGAGCGTCTCCGTGCGGGCGCGCAGGGCGGGTACGTCCGGCCCGGGCCGGAGGGCGAGGGCGATCACGTCGGCGACCTCGGCGAAGTCCGCCTCGGTGAAGCCCCTGGTGGCCAGTGCGGGCGTGCCGATGCGCAGGCCGGAGGTGACCATGGGCGGGCGCGGGTCGAAGGGGACGGCGTTGCGGTTGACGGTGATGCCGATCTCGTGGAGGAGGTCCTCCGCCTGCCGGCCGTCCAGGGGCGAGTCCCGCAGGTCGACGAGGACGAGGTGGACGTCCGTGCCGCCGGTCAGGACCTTCACCCCGGCCGCGGCCGCGTCGGGCCGCGTCAGGCGCTCGGCGAGGATGCGGGCGCCGGCCAGGGTGCGGGCCTGGCGTTCGGCGAACTCGGGCGTTGCCGCCACCTTGAAGGCGACCGCCTTGGCGGCGATGACGTGCTCCAGCGGGCCGCCCTGCATCCCGGGGAACACCGCCGAGTCGATCTTCTTGGCGAGGCCGGCGTCGTCGGTGAGGACGACTCCGCCGCGGGGACCGCCGAGGGTCTTGTGCGTGGTGGTGGTGACCACGTGGGCGTGCGGGACCGGGCTCGGGTGGAGCCCCGCCGCCACCAGACCCGCGAAGTGCGCCATGTCCACCATGAGGAGGGCGCCGACGTCGTCGGCGATCCGGCGGAAGGCCGCGAAGTCCAGCCGCCTCGGGTACGCCGACCACCCCGCGATGATCATCTTGGGGCGGTGCTCCTTGGCGAGCCGTTCCACCTCGTCCATGTCGACGAGGTTGTCGGCCTCCGTGACGTGGTACGGCACCACGTCGAACATCCTGCCGCTGTAGTTGACGCGCATGCCGTGGGTGAGGTGGCCGCCGTGCGCGAGGTCGAGACCGAGGATCGTGTCGCCGGGCCGGAGCAGGGCGAAGAGGACGGCGGTGTTCGCCTGGGCGCCCGAGTGCGGCTGGACGTTGGCATGGGCCGCGCCGAAGAGGGACTTGACGCGTTCGACGGCCAGCCGCTCGGTGACGTCGACGTGCTCGCAGCCGCCGTAGTAGCGGCGGCCGGGGTAGCCCTCGGCGTACTTGTTGGTCGCGACCGAGCCCTGCGCCTCCATGACGGCGGTGGGCGCGAAGTTCTCGGAGGCGATCATCTCCAGGGTGGACTGCTGGCGGTGCAGCTCGGCGCGGAGGGCGGCGTGGACCTCGGGGTCCAGCTGCGCCAGCGGCGTGTTCAGCGCGTTCATACGGGGATTCGCGTTCCTCTCGGCGGCCTCGGCGACGTGGGCGACGAGCCCGTGCTCGGTACGTATGAGTTTCCGGCTGACCTGGCGGGAGCGCCCCGGTTCACTCAGCCGCGGAGACGGGACATCGGCGGGTCGAACAGCGGCTCCTCGGCCACGACCGCCGCCACGCGCTGGTCGAAGTAGCCGATCCGCAGGGCGGTCCCGGGCACGGCCAGCTCAGCCGGCAGCCACGCATAGGCGATCCCCTTGCCGATCGTGTAGCCGTACGCCGCGCTGGTGACGTGGCCGACGGCGCGCTCGCCGTCGTACACCGGCTCCTTGCCCATGACGACGGCCCGGGGGTCGTCGATGGTGAGGCAGGTCAGCCTGCGCCGTACATCGGCCCGGCGGCGCTCCAGCGCGGCCTTTCCGATGAAGTCGTCCTTGTCGGGCCTGACGGCGAAGCCGACGCCGGCCTCGTAGGGGTCGTGCTCGAAGGTCATGTCGGTGCCGAAGGAGCGGTAGCCCTTCTCCAGGCGGAGGCTGTTGAACGCGCCCCGGCCGGCGATGATGCCGCCGAGCGGCTCGGCCGCGGCCCAGAGGGTGTCCCAGAGCTTCGGGCCGAGGTCGGCGGTGGTGTACAGCTCCCAGCCGAGTTCGCCGACGTACGACAGCCGCATCGCGGTGACCGGGACGCTGCCGACGTGGGCGCGCTGGGCGCGGAAGTACTTCAGGCCCTCGTCGGAGAAGTCCGCGTCGGCGAGGGGCTGCAGCACCTCGCGGGCGAGCGGCCCCCACAGGCCGACGCAGCAGGTGCCGGCGGTGATGTCGCGGACCTGGACCCTGCCGTCCGCGGGCAGGTGGCGGGTGAACCAGTCGAGGTCGAGGTTGCCGTTGGCGCCGACCTGGAAGTGGTCGCGGGCGAGGCGGGCGACGGTGATGTCGCTGCGGATGCCGCCGTCGTGGTCCAGCAGCAGCGTGTACGTGACCGAGCCGACGGACTTGGCGACCTTGCCGGTGACCAGCCGCTCCAGGAAGCCGGCGGCACCGGGGCCGCTGACCTCCAGGCGCTTGAGTGCCGTCATGTCGTACAGGGCGACGGTCTCGCGGGTGACCTGGGCCTCGGCTCCGACGATGGGCGACCAGTAACGGGCGGCCCAGTCGTTGGGGGTGGGTATGGCGCGGCCCTCGACCAGGGGCGCGTTGGCCTCGTACCACTGGGGGCGCTCCCAGCCGTTCGCCTCCAGGAAGAACGCGCCGTGCTCCTGCTGGCGGGCGTGGAAGGGGCTGGTGCGGATCGGGCGCGGCCTCCCGGAGGGCTGGAGGGGGTGGAGGATGTCGTAGACCTCGACGAAGTTCTGGCAGTCGCGGGCCAGGACGTACTCCGGGGAGAGCTGGTGCGGCTCGAAGCGGTTGACGTCGCACTCGTGCAGGTCGAAGGAGGAGCAGTAGCCGTCGACCAGCCATTCGGCGACGGCCCGGCCGACGCCCGCTGAGTGGGTGACCCACACGGCCTCGGCGACCCAGAAGCCCTTGACGTCAGGGGACTCGCCGAGCAGCGGGTAGCCGTCGGTGGTGAAGGAGAACAGGCCGTTGATGCCCTCCTCGACCTTGGCCTCGCGGGTCGCGGGCAGCAGTGACTGGGTCTCGGCCCAGGCCGGGTCGAAGTCCTCCTCGGTGAACTTCAGGACCGAGGGCATCTCCTCGGCCTCGTCCACGGAGAGGATGTCGTCGGCGGAGACGGGCATCGGGCGGTGGCCGTAGTAGCCGATGCCGAGGCCGTCGAAGCGGTCGCGGTAGTAGAGGTCGGCGTCCTGGTGGCGCAGGATCGGGCGGACGGCCTCCTCGGTCTGGCCGGCGAGGGCGGGCACCGGGCCGGTCCAGGCGAGCTGGTGGCCGAGCGGGGTGAGCGGCAGGTTCATCCCGGCCATGCGGGCGATCCTCGGGCCCCAGATGCCGGCGCAGCACACGACGATGTCGGCGGGGATCTCGCCCTGGTCGGTCAGGACGCCGGTGACGCGGCCCTCGCTCTGCCGGACGTCGAGGACCTCGTGCCGGGCGAGGAAGCGCACACCGCGTTCGGTGGCCCGGCGGATCTGGGCCTCGACGGCCAGGACGGCCTTCGCGAGGCCGTCGGTGGGGACGAAGAGGCCGCCGAGGATCCTGCCGCGGTCGACCAGCGGGTGGCGCTCCACGCACTCGTCCGGGGTCAGCAGGCGCGCCTCGATGCCCCAGGCGGTGATCCAGCCGTGGCGCCGGTGGAGTTCGGCGAGGCGCTCGGGGCTCGTCGCCACTTCGAGTCCGCCGACCTGGAGGAAGCACGGCTCGCCGTCGACGTCGAGGGAGCGGAACTTCTCGACCGTGTAGCGGGCCAGCTCGGTCATGGTCTTCGAGGGGTTCGTCTGGAAGACCAGGCCCGGCGCGTGCGAGGAGGAGCCCCCCGTGGCCGGGAGGGGGCCCTGGTCGACCACGGTCACCTCGGTCCAGCCGAGGGCGGAGATCTCGTCCGCCAGAGCCGCTCCCACGACGCCCGCTCCGATGATGACCACTCGGGGTCCCGCCATTGCCCAACCTCCGAACTTGAGACCGGTGCAGTTGCTTTCTGCGCAACGTAGTTCAGGTTGCGCAACTCAATGTGCCCGCCTCCGAGGAGGGGTGTCAAGGGGTCGTGTGACGTCGGAGAACGGCCCCGGAACACGGCAACGCCCGGCGGGCGGTGCGCACCCCTGCGCACCGCCCGCCGGGCGTCCCGGACCGGCCCGCTGGGCTACTTCAGCCAGGCGTCGACCTTGTCGCGGTTCGCGTCGACCCACTTCTTGGCCGCCGCGTCGTCCGACATCTTGTCCACCGCGATGTACTTGGCCACGGTGTTCTGGTCGTCGTTCGTCCAGTGGAACTTCTTCACCAGTCGGTACGCCGGACCGCCCGACCCGGCGAACTTCGCGCTGACGATCTTGTCCAGGTCGTAGACGGGGTAGTCGCAGGCCACCTTCGCCGCGTCGGCGTCGCAGCCCGTCGTGTACTTGGGCAGGCCGACCTTCACCAGGGGCACCTCGGACATGAACCACTGGGGCTCGTAGAAGTAGCCGATCAGCCACTGCTTGTTCTTCTCGGCCGTTCTGAAGGCCTGGATGAGCGCGGTCTCGCTGCCCGCGTACACCACCTTGAAGTTCAGCTTCAGATTCTTGACCAGGGCGGCGTCGTTGGTGACATAGGACGGGTCCCCGTCGAGCAGTTGCCCCTTGCCGCCCGACTCGGACGTCCTGAACCGGTCGGCGTACTTGTCGAGGTTGCGCCAGTCGGTGATGTCCGGGTGCGCCTTGGCCAGCCACGGCGGCACGAACCAGCCGATGACGCCCTTGTTGCCGGTCGAGCCCGCCTCGACGGCCGTCTTCTGCCCGGTGATGTACTTCTTCTTCAGGTCGTCGTGGCCCCAGTTCTCCAGCACGGCGTCGACCTCACCCGTGCCGAAGCCCTGCCAGGCGATCTCCTCCTTCAGGTCCTTCTTGTCGACCGTGCAGCCGAGGTCGTGCTGCGCCACGTACGCGACGACCGCCGCGTCCGCCTCGTAGCCGACCCACGGGTTCACGGCCAGGTTGAACGTGCCGCACTTGCCGCCCGAGCTCTTCGAGCCCGCGGAGGAACTGTCGCCGACCTTCGCCCCGCCGCACGCCGTGAGGGTGAGGCCGAGGACGGCCAGGCCGGCCGCGCCGGCTCGCCAGTGTCTTGCCATGGTGTCCTGCTCCTTATGCCCTGGTGCGTCGCGCCGCAGCCTGAGTGATCCGGTCGAACATGACTCCGAGCAGTACGATGGCGAGTCCCGCCGCCAGCCCCTTTCCGTACAGCTCTCCCTGCGAGAATCCGGCCACGACGTCGTAGCCGAGGGCGCCCGCCCCTACCAGGCCGCCCACCACAACCATCGACAGCACGTAGATCAGCCCCTGGTTGGTCGCGAGAGTCAGGGCGCCGCGTGCCATCGGCAGCTGGACCTTGGTGATGATCTGCCAGGTGTTGCACCCGGCCGAGGTGGCCGCCTCCACGGTGGCCTCCGGCACGTTCCGCACCCCGTCCGCGATGATCTTGATCGCAACGGGGGCCGCGTAAACGACGGCCGCGACGATGGCCGTGAACCGGGTGGCCCCGAAGAGGGCCAGGAACGGCACGAGATAGACGAACGGCGGCATGACCTGTGCGGCGTCCAGAGTGGGCCGCACCAGCCGGTCCACGAGCGCGCTGCGTCCCATCCACACGCCGAACACGGCGCCGAACAGCATCACCAGCACCGTGGCCACGGCGGTCGAGGCGAGCGTGGTCATGCTGTCCGACCACAGGCCCGTACCGACGAGCAGCCCGACGCACACGGCGGCCGTGACCGACGCGCGCCATCCGCCGAGCACCGCGCCGAGCGCCACCAGGGTGACGCCGACGAGCCACCACGGGGAGTCGGTGAGCAGCGTCTGGAACGGGTTGAGCAGACCGTTGGTGAGGGCGTCCCGCAGGCCGTTGGTCACTCCGGAGAGATGGTCCTGCAGCCAGGTGGTCGTGGTGTCGGCCGCGCTCGCGATGTGGCTGCCGGTGCTGCCGGTGCCGGGGAAGTCGGCCGCCCACACATAGGTGTGGGACAGATAGACCAGGACGGCGGCCGCGATCCCGCCCGCCACCAGCAGCGGCCGGCGCCACTTCAGGAGGTGGCCGCCCGTGCGGCGGGCCGTCTCCGTGCGCGCGGCCGCGGCCGTGGTGACCCGGTCGAGCACGATCGCCATGACGACGATGGCGAGGCCGGCGTTGAAGGCGGTGCCCACGTCGAGCGACTGCAGGGCCTGGACGACGGTCTTGCCGAGGCCGGGGGCGTCGATCAGGGCCGCGATGGTGACCATGGCCAGGGCGGCCATGATGGTCTGGTTGACGCCCATGACCACCGTGCGCCGGGACATCGGCAGCAGGACCTTCAGCAGTTGCTGCGACCGCGTCGCGCCGAGGGAGTCGGCCGCCTCGACGGTGGTCTCGGGCACCGAGCGGATGGCGTGCGCGGTGATCCGGATCGCGGGCGGTGCCGCGTAGATCACCGTGGTGATCACCGCGGAGGCCCCGCCGATGAGGAAGATCAGGGTCAGCGGGGCGAGGTAGACGAAGGTCGGCATCGTCTGCATGAAGTCCAGGAAGGGCGTCATGATCCGGTTGAACCGGTCGGACAGACCCGCCCACACGCCGAGCGGGATGCCGATCAGCAGCGCCACGAGGACCGCCGACAGCGTCAGCGCCAGGGTGTCCATGCTCTCCTGCCACAGACCCTGGAGCCCGAAGAAGGTGAAGCCGGCCACGGCCAGCAGCGCGACCCGCCAGTTGCCCACGGCCCAGGAGACGTAGCCGGTGAGTCCGACGACGCCGAGCCAGCCGATCTGCGGGACCGGCCGGCCGCCGGTGGGCTGGGAGATCAGGGACTGGACGAACGTCACCAGGTTGTCGATGACCAGCCGGATCTCGTTGAAGAAGTACAGAAAGAGCGGGTTGGAGTTGCGGTTGGCTCCGATGGTGTCGTTGACGTCGTTCAGCCAGCGGTGCAGGCCGGTGAGGTCGGCGGCCGCGAGCGTGAGCGTCTGCCGGCCGCGCAGCACGGCGAAGAGCACCAGCCAGGCGACCAGGATCCCCGCCACCACCATGGGGCGGCCGGGCTTCGTGCGGACGGCCGCGCCCGGCGCGGTCGCGTCGGCGACGGCCATCACGCACCGCCTTCCCGACCGGCGACGACCGCGAGGATCTCCTCGTCGCCGACGATGCCGAGCAGCTTGCCGTTCTCGACGACCTTGACCGGCTTCTCGGCGGCGAGCACCGCCCGGGTCGCTTCGCGCACCACGACGTCCGGCCCCAACTCGGGCCCGTCGAGGGCGTCTTCGGGCGCGGCGGGACGCATGATCCAGCGCAGGGTGAGGACGTCGCCGCGCGGCACGTCCTTGACGAAGTCGCGTACGTAGTCGTCGGCGGGGGCGCCGACCAGTTCGTCGCCGGTGCCGCACTGCACCGTCCTGCCGTCGCGCATGATGAGGATGCGGTCGCCCAGCTTCAGGGCCTCGGAGAGGTCGTGGGTGATGAACACCATGGTCTTGCCCACCTCGTGGTGCAGGCGGATGACCTCGCTCTGCATGTCGCGGCGGATCAGCGGGTCGAGCGCGGAGAACGGCTCGTCGAAGAAGAGGACGTCGGGGTCGCCGGCGAGGGCGCGGGCGAGGCCGACGCGCTGCTGCATGCCGCCGGAGAGCTGATCCGGGTAGGAGTTCTCGTACCCGGCGAGGCCCACCAGTTCGACGACCTCCAGCGCCTTCCTGGTGCGCTCGGCCCTGCCCATGCCCCGGATCTCCAGGCCGAACGCCACGTTGTCGACGACCCTGCGGTGCGGCAGCAGGCCGAAGTGCTGGAAGACCATGGAGAACTTGCTGCGGCGCAGTTCGCGCAGCCGCCCGGCGTCGGCGCCGCGGATGTCCTCGCCCTCGAAGACCACCTCTCCGGCGGTGGGTTCGATCAGCCGGGTCAGACATCGCACCAGGGTCGACTTGCCGGAGCCGGACAGGCCCATGACGACGAAGACCTCACCGGGCGACACGTCGAAGCTGACGTCGCGTACGGCGGCCGTGCATCCGGTGCGGTCCATCAGCTCGCGGCGGGTGAGCCCGCACAGCTCCTCGGAGCCCGGCACCTCGTCGGCCTTCGGCCCGAACACCTTCCACAGCCCGCGCACGGAGATGACCGGGGTGCGCTCCTCGGGGTCCTTGGACGTGTCGCGCCGCTGCGACACCTCGGTCTGTGCTGGGGTCATGGTCGACCTCTTTTCGGCGGTCAGCCGCGGAACCAGTGCTGCGGCCGGGGTTGGATGTTCTGCCAGACGTGCTTGGGCTCTCGGTACTCGTCCAGGCCGGTCGGCCCCAGCTCACGGCCCACGCCCGAATGCCCGAACCCACCCCATTCCGCTTGCGGCACATAGGGGTGGTAGTCGTTGATCCACACGGTGCCGTGGCGCAGCCTGCGCGCCACCCGCTGGGCCTTGCCCGCGTCCTGCGTCCAGACGGCTCCGGCGAGGCCGTACTCCGTGTCGTTGGCGATGCGGACGGCGTCGTCCTCGTCGCGGAAGCGCTCGACGGTGAGCACGGGGCCGAAGGACTCCTCGTGCACGACCCGCATGTCCTGCCGGCACTCGTCGAGGACGGTGGGCGGGTAGTAGAAGCCGTTCGCCAGCGCGGGGTCGCCGGGGCGGGCGCCACCGCAGCGCAGGACGGCGCCCTCGGCGAGCCCGGCGGCGACGTATGCCTCGACCTTCTCCCGGTGCTGTGCGGAGATCAGCGCACCGGTGTCGGCGTCGGGGTCGAAGGGGCCGCCCAGGCGGATGAGGCGGGCGCGGCGCACGAGTTCGTCGACGAAGGCGTCGTGCAGGCGGTCCTCGACGACGAGGCGGGCGCCGGCCGAGCAGACCTGCCCGGAGTGCAGGAAGACGGCGGTGAGCGCGAAGTCGACGGCGGTCTCGAAGTCGGCGTCCGCGAAGACGACGTTCGGGTTCTTGCCGCCGAGTTCCAGCGCGACCTTCTTCACCGTCGCCGCGGCGGTGGCCATGATGTGCCGACCCGTCGACAGGCCTCCGGTGAAGGACACCATGTCGACGGCCGGGTCCTCGGACAGCGGCGCGCCCACCTCGGCGCCGGCGCCCAGCACGAGATTGGCGGCGCCCGCCGGGAGCCCCGCCTCCTGGAGGGCCCGCATCAGCAGGATCGAGGTGGAGGGGGTGAGTTCGCTGGGCTTGAGCACGACGGTGTTGCCCGCGAGCAGCGCCGGCGCGACCTTCCAGGAGGCTTGCAGCAGCGGGTAGTTCCAGGGGGTGATCAGTCCGCAGACGCCCACGGGCTCGTAGGTGACCCGGCTGAGGGCGTCGTCGCGGCCGGTGTCGATCACGCGGCCTGCGGCCGTGCCGGCGATGCCGCCGTAGTAGCGGAAGCAGGAGACGACGTCGGCGATGTCGTACTCGCTCTCGACCAGACGCTTGCCGGTGTCGAGGGACTCGGCGCGGGCGAACTCCTTGGCGTCGCGCTCGAGGATGCCGGCGGTGCGCAGCAGCAGCGCGCCGCGCTCCCGTTCGGGGGTGTGCGGCCAGGGGCCGTCGTCGAAGGCGCGCCGGGCCGCGGCGATCGCCGCCTCCGTGTCGGGGCGGGTCGCCTCCGAGACCGTCGCCACGAGCGTGCCGTCCGCCGGGCAGCGGATCTCCCGGTGGCCGCCGGCCACCGGGGCGCGCCATTGTCCGTCCACATACAGATCTGCCACGCGCCGCGCCCTCCGAACAGAATTCGTTGCGCATCGTGCACTGAATTGCTTGTGGTGGAACACCCTGGCCGACCGCACTGACAGCCGTCAAGGGGTCGGCAGATGCCGATTCGGCCAAGGAGCGCAGGCGTTCACCCGCCCCGCGCACCCGTTCCCCCGCGGGCCTCAGCCGCCCAGCCGGTCCAGCAGGCCACGGCGCCAGCGCTCCGTCTCCGCGATCTGGTTGAAGGTGAAGAGATGGAGCCCGGCCACCGCCGCCGACGGCCCGGTGAACGCCGGCGCGCCGCGGGGGAGCAGCCGGTCCGGGTCGTATCCGCCGGGCGCCGCGAACCGCAGGAACCAGGAGGGGTGCCGGGTGAGGAAGCGCGCCGACTCCCCCACCCCGATCCTCGCCGCCATGGACAGCAGCTTGGCCCGCTCGACGGGTCCGGCGACGCCGACGTACACGGGCAGTGCGACGGCGCGGCGCCGGATCCGGGCGATCCAGTCGCCGAGCACGCGCGGGTCGAAGCACAGGTTGCTGACGATGTACGTGGCGTGCGCCCGCTTGTCCCACATCGACTGGACGGTGACGTCGTCGTGGATGAGGGGATGGCTCTCCGGATAGCCGGTGATCCCCGTCTGCGCGAAGGGCCTGCCCAGGTCGCTCAGCGCGCGCAGCACCGGCAGCGCCCCGTCGTACGGCCCGGCCGGCGGATCGGCGTCGCCGGCCGGGACGAAGACGTCGTCGACGCCCGCCGCGCGCAGCCGCTCGGCGACGTCCTTCAGGTGCGCGTCGTCCCGCAGCAGCCGCGCGGGCACATGGGGGACGACGCGGTATCCGTGCGCGGCGAGCCGCTCGGTGAGACCGAGCGTCGGCTCCAGCCCCCTGACCGGCGACGCCGTGACCGTGACCACGACGTCGCGGGGCACATGGGCGAGGACCTTCCCCTCCGTGGCCCCGGCCGGCAGCACCTCGTAGCGGACGCGGGCGAGCAGCGCCCGCAGCGCCTCGGCGTCCAAGGCCTACCCGGCCTGCTTCTGGGCGTCGCGGTGGCGGTAGTAGGCGGCCTTGGAGGGCCGCAGGGGCTCGTTGCCGAGGATGAGGTCGGCGGACTTCTCGGCGATCATCATCACCGGCGCGTAGATGTTGCCGTTGGTGACGTACGGCATCACCGACGCGTCCACCACGCGCAGCCCCTCCAGGCCGTGCACCCTCATGGTCAGGGGATCGACGACGGACATCCCGTCGGTGCCCATCTTGCAGGTGCAGGAGGGGTGCAGGGCGGTCTCGCCCTCCTTGGCCACCCAGGCGAGGATCTCCTCGTCCGTCTCGACCGCGGGCCCGGGCGAGATCTCGCCGTCGTTGTAGGGGGCGAGCGCCGGCTGGCCGAGGATGCGGCGGGCGACGCGGACGGCCTCGACCCACTCCCGGCGGTCCTGCTCGGTGGAGAGGTAGTTGAAGCGCAGCGCGGGCCGTTCCCGCGGGTCCGTGCTCCTGATCTTCACCGAGCCGAGGGCGTCCGAGTACATGGGCCCCACGTGGACCTGGTACCCGTGGCCGCCGGCCGGCGAGGAGCCGTCGTAGCGGACCGCGACCGGCAGGAAGTGGAACATCAGGTTGGGGTAGTCCACGTCCTCGTTGCTGCGGGCGAAGCCGCCGGCCTCGAAGTGGTTGGTGGCCGCGGGCCCCTTCCCGAACAGCCACTGCAGCCCGATGAGGGGCGCGCGCCACTTCGCCATGTACGGCTGCATGGAGACGGGCTGCCTGCAGGCGTACTGGACGTACACCTCCAGGTGGTCCTGCATGTTCTCGCCGACGCCCGGCAGGTCGTGGACGACGTCGACACCGAGGGCGGACAGCTCGGCGGCATTGCCGACCCCGGAGAGCTGGAGCAGCTGCGGCGAGTTGACGGCGCCGCCGCACAGGACGACCTCGCGGGCCCGGACCTGCTGGGCCGCGCCCTTGCCGCGCCGGTACTCGACGCCGACGGCCCGGCTGCCCTCGAAGAGCACCCGGGTGACGAGGGCGCGCGTGCGCACCGTGAGGTTCGGCCGCTTCATCGCGGGCTTCAGGTACGCCTTGGAGGCCGAGAGCCGGCGCCCGCGGTGGACGTTGCGGTCGAACTTGGCGAAGCCTTCCTGGCGGTAGCCGTTGACGTCGTCGGTGGGGGCGTAGCCCGCCTCCTGGGTGGCCTCGAGGAAGGCGGTGAACAGCGGGTTGGTCGCGGGCCCGCGCTCCAGGACGAGGGGACCGTCGTGACCGCGGAACTCGTCGTCGGGGTCGGCCGCGAGGCAGTTCTCCATCCGGCGGAAGTACGGCAGGCAGTGGGCGTAGTCCCAGGTCCCCATGCCCGCGTCGGCGGCCCAGCGCTCGTAGTCCATGGGGTTGCCGCGCTGGAAGATCATCCCGTTGATGCTGCTGGAGCCGCCGAGCACCTTGCCGCGGGCGTGGTAGATGCGCCGGCCGCCCATGTGGGGCTCGGGCTCGGACTCGTACTTCCAGTCGTAGAAGCGGCTGCCGATGGGGTAGGTCAGCGCCGCCGGCATGTGGATGAACACATCCCAGGGGTAGTCGGAGCGGCCCGCCTCCAGCACGAGCACCCGGTTGCCGGGGTCGGCCGAGAGCCGGTTCGCCAGTGCGCTGCCGGCCGATCCACCGCCGACGATGACGAAGTCGTACTGGAGGGGAGCCATGGTGCCTCGTCTCGCTCGCGCCGTCGATACGCGGGGCATGCTAGTACGGGTATCGCAATGCGCACTAGGTTGCGAACCGCGCAACTTGCAAAGGCCTTTGTTTCCCTCCGGTTTCTTGCAACTGCGTTGTTTACTACGCGTATAGTTCCGTTATGAGCAACTACAGTGCGGATACCGAAAGCAGCGGGCCGCAGTCCGGCGGGGTGCAGTCCGTCGACCGGGCCATCAGCGTCCTGGAGATCCTGGCCCAGCGCGGCGAGGCCGGCGTGAGCGAGGTGGCCGCCGAGATCGATGTGCACAAGTCGACCGCGTTCCGTCTGCTCGGCGCCCTGGAGGCGCGCGGTCTCGTGGAGCAGTCGGGCGAGCGGGGCAAGTACCGGCTCGGCTTCGGCATCGTACGCCTGGCGGGTGCCGTCACGGGGCGCATCGACATCACCCAGCAGGGCCGGCCGGTGTGCGAGCGCCTGGCCGAGGAGATCGGCGAGACGGTCAACATCGCCGTGATGCAGGAGCACTACGCGATCAACCTCTACCAGGTGCGCGGCTCGGCCGCCGTCACCGCCCACAACTGGGTCGGCCAGCTGACCCCGCTGCACGCCACCTCCAGCGGCAAGATCATGCTGGCGCACCTGCCGGCCGAGGACCGCGCCGCGTTGCTGTCGGAGGCCGGCCTGAAGAAGGTGACGCCCCGCACGATCACCGCGAGGACGAAGCTGGAGAAGAACCTCGCCGAGGCGCGGGAGCGCGGTTACGCCTCGACGCTGGAGGAGCTGGAGATCGGGCTGCACGCCATGGCCGCGCCGATCCGTGACCGCGAGGGCCGGGTCATCGCCTCGATCAGCGCCTCCGGGCCCTCGTACCGGTTCACCGAGGAGCGCATGCAGGAGATGGCGCCGGTGCTCGTCAAGGGTGCCGAGGAGATCAGCCACCGCATGGGGTACCTGGGCTGAGCGCACGGAGCGCCACCGCCGCACGGCCCGCGTACGCCCCCCCGCGGGCCATGGGCACATCCAGCCGCCGTGTCACTCCGGCCGGCGTGTACCGAGCCGCCCGTTCACCCAGTCGTGGAAGGCGCCGATGTGGTGCTCACTCGGTACGAGCACACCGCCCTTGGCGTAGAGCCGTGAGCTCATCCCCGGCTGCGTGCGCTCGCAGGCGCCGAAGTCCTGGCGGTTGACCCGGTCGAAGAGCTCCACGGACCGGCTGACGTCCTTGCCGTCGGCCACCACGTGCGGGAGGTAGAGCCAGTCGCACTCGACGACCGTGCGGTCTGCGGCGACCGGGTACATCCGGTGGAAGATCACGTGGTCGGGCACCAGGTTGATGAAGACCTGCGGCTTGACCGTGATCGCGTAGTAGCGGCGGTCCTGGTCCTCGGACACTCCCGGGATGCGGTCCAGGCCCTCGGAGCCGTCGACGGTGAAGCCCTGGATCTCCGTCCCGAACTCGGCGCCGTGGCCCACGTAGTACTGGGCGGCGTAGCCGTCGGCGAACTCGGGGAGCACCTCGGTGAGTTCGGGGTGGATCGTGGCGCAGTGGTAGCACTCCATGAAGTTCTCGACGATGAGCTTCCAGTTCGCCCTGACGTCGTAGACGATCCGCCTGCCCACCGAGAGGTTCGCGATGTCGTAGCGCTCGATCGACTCCGCGTCGCCGAGGCGGGCGACCACCTCGCCGACGACGTCCTCCTCGAAGGAGGGCGGGTTCTCCGCCAGGCAGACCCAGACGTAGCCGAGCCATTCACGGACGGCCACGCCGACCAGGCCGTACTCGGTGCGGCCGACGTCGGGCATCCTGGTCAGGTTGGGCGCCGCGACCAGCTTGCCGTCCAGGTCGTAGGTCCAGGCGTGGTACGGGCACTGGAAGGCGCGCCTGACCTCGCCCGCGTCCTCGGTGCAGAGCTTGGCGCCGCGGTGCCGGCACACGTTGAAGAAGGCGCGCAGGGAGTGGTCCCTGGCCCGGGTGACGATGATGCTCTCGCGGCCCACGTCCACGGTCCGGAACGCCCCGGGCTTCGGCAGGTCCGAGGCCCGCACGGCGCAGAACCACATCGTCTCGAAGATGCGCTCCTGCTCCTGGGCGAAGACGCCGGGGTCCGTGTAGGCGGAGCCGGGGAGGGTGGCGATCAGGCTGTCCGGCAGGCTTGTCGAGGTCAACGCTGCACTCCTCGGGAGACGTCAAGGGCGAGTCGCGCACAGGGCGACGGTGCTTGTGATGCGGGCGCCGGTGCGCGTCAGGACGTGGCGGCGCCGAGCTGTTTGCGCCAGCGGGTGAACAGCCGCGGCTGGTTCATCCCGAGCACGGCGACCGGACGGCCGGACCGGCGGTAGACGGCCAGGAAGCTGCGGTCGCCGGTAGAGCCCTCCTCGACCGTGACGCTGTCGGCCCCGGCGGCGTGACCGACGAACTGGATCTTCACGCCGTACTGGTCGGACCAGAAGTACGGGGGCCTCGGCACACCGGGTTCCGACGCGCCGTGGGCGAGCAGCGCGGTGACGGCGGCGGCCGGGCGTTCCAGCGCGCCGGTCCAGTGCTCGACCCTGCGGTGGCCGCCGGTACGCGGGTCGTACCAGTTGGCGCAGTCGCCCACGGCGACCACCCCGGCCAGACTGGTGCGGCCGTCGGCGCCGCATTTCACGCCGTTGTCGAGCGCGACTCCGGAGCCCTCCAGCCACTCGACGCAGGGCCGCGCGCCGATGCCGACGACGACGGTGTCGGCCGGCACGCTGCGGCCGTCCTCCAGCAGTACGGCATCCACCCGCCGCTCACCGCTCAGCCCCTTCACCCCCACCCCGCACAGCAGCCGTACGCCGTGGTCGGCGTGGAGGGCGGAGACGATCCCGCCCATGGCCTCGCCGAGCGGCACGGCCAGCGGTGTCGGCGCCGCCTCGATCACGGTGACGTCCAGTCCGAGGGCGTAGGCCGTGGAGGCGACCTCAGTGCCCGTCCGCCCGCAGCCGCTCGGTGACATGCCGGCCGAGCGTGCCGGTGCCGCCGGTCACCAGGATCGTGGTCATGCTGTTCCCGTCCCTCCGCATCGGGCACCCCCCGTCGGGGCGCCCTTCACCGGATGAGACCGCACAGCACCGGAAAACGTGACACGCCCCGGCGGGCCGGGCCGGACCAGGGTCCTGGCGGCCCGGCGGCGGGCAAGGGCCGTCGTCACCGCCACCGGGCCCGCCCGCACCCTAAAAGGACTAGACCAGTACGGTCAATGGGTCCGGACCAGGTCAACACACGCCACCGGCCCGGCAGTTGGACCGGGCCGCTCCGGTGCGCAAGACCGGCGACACGCACTGTGAGCGAACCCACATGCTCCCCCTGTCAGGTCGGGGGCCCGGCATGGCACACTGGCCCTGTACCAGAAGCAGCGCACTCCGGGGTCGGTGAAAGTCCGAACCGGCGGTTACAGTCCGCGACCCGGTCGCTTCCAGCGGCCGGTTGACCAGGTGAAATTCCTGGACCGACGGTTAAAGTCCGGATGGGAGGCAGTGCGCGGCGGGCGGGCACGCGTCATGTGTGCGCGCCGCCGTATCTGGGCTCGTCCGTGTCCGGACGGGTCCCCTTCGGCGACGCCTGAGGTGTGTGCTCACCCGTAGACTCTGTCGTCATCGACAGGCCCCGGAGTCCGTGCCCCAAGAGGCAGGAGGACCCGGGAAGTGTTCACCGGAATCGTCGAAGAGCTGGGTGAGGTCACCGCCGTCGAGAACCTCGGCGACGCCTCCCGCTTCCGGCTCCGTGGCCCCGTCGTGACCGAGGGTGCACAGCACGGCGACTCCATCGCCGTGAACGGGGTCTGTCTCACCGTCGTGGACCACGAGGGCGACGAGTTCACCGCCGATGTCATGGCCGAGACGCTGAACCGCTCCAGCCTGGGCGCGCTCGCCGTCGGCTCCCGCGTCAACCTGGAGCGCCCCACCGCCGTGGGCGCGCGCCTCGGCGGGCACATCGTGCAGGGCCACGTCGACGGCACCGGCGAGGTGCTGGAGCGCAAGCCCTCCGAGAACTGGGAGATCGTCAAGGTCTCGCTCCCTGCGGACCTCTCCCGCTACGTCGTGGAGAAGGGCTCCATCACCGTCGACGGCATCAGCCTCACGGTCGTGGACGCCGGCCCGGACTACTTCACCGTCAGCCTCATCCCCACCACCCTCGCCCTGACCACGCTCGGCGCGAAGCAGCCCGGCGACCCGGTCAACCTCGAGGTGGACGTCGTCGCCAAGTACGTGGAGCGGCTGCTCGCGGCCGGTCAGGGGGCCGGTCGGTGAACTCGCTCAACTCCGAGGCATTCACCCTGTTCGGGCAGCACATCCTGTGGTCCGACATGATCGGCAACATCTTCGGCCTGGCCGCCCTCGCCCTCGGCTGGCGCCGCTCCCTGTGGACCTGGCCGGTCCAGTTCGTCTCCGGCCTGATCCTCTTCGCGGCCTTCTACGGCCATCTGACGGGCAGCGCCGGCAAGCAGGCCGTCGTCATGGTCGTCGCCGTCTACGGCTTCTGGCAGTGGAACCGCGGCCGGGGCAAGGCCGGTGACGGCCAGATCACCCCCCGGTTCGCCACCTGGCGCGAGCGGGCCGCCCTGGTCGGCGCCGCGGCCGTCGGCACCGTCGCCGTCGCCCTGCTCTTCACCGCGTTCCCCGAGCTGTCCTGGGACCCCTGGCCGGACGCCTACATCTTCGTCGGCACCGTCGTCGCGATGTACGCCCAGGCCAAGGGCATGGTCGAGTTCTGGTTCGCCTGGCTGCTCGTCGACCTCGTCGGCGTGCCCCTCAACTTCGCCAACGGCTACGCCTTCTCCGGCTTCGTCTACGTCATCTACGGCGCACTCGTCCTGTGGGGCATGCGCGACTGGTGGCTGCGCTCCCGCAGGAGCCCGCAGCCCGTCCTGGAAGGAGCGCCGGCATGACCGCGGCCCCTCTGCTGTACCGCAGCGACGACATCGACGACTTCACGCTCGACCCGGTCGAGCAGGCCGTCGCCGACATCGCCGCCGGCCGCCCCGTGGTGGTCGTCGACGACGAGGACCGGGAGAACGAGGGCGACCTCGTCATCGCCGCCGAGAAGGCGACCCCCGAGATCGTCGCCTTCATGATGAGCGAGTGCCGGGGCCTGATCTGCGCCCCCATGGAGGGCGAGGAACTGGACCGGCTGCGGCTGCCGCAGATGGTCGAGGACAACACCGAGTCGATGAAGACCGCGTTCACCGTCTCCGTGGACGCCTCCGCCGCGCACGGTGTGAGCACCGGCATCTCGGCCGCCGACCGCGCGACCACGCTCCAACTCCTCGCGAGCGGGACGGCCGAGCCGGCGGACCTCGTCCGCCCCGGCCACGTCTTCCCGCTGCGCGCCAGGCCCGGCGGCGTGCTCGTGCGCAACGGCCACACCGAGGCCGCCGTCGACCTCGCCCGTCTCGCCGGGCTCCGCCCGGCCGGCGCGATCGTCGAGATCGCCGGCGAGGACGGCCGGATGCTCCGCCTGCCCGAGCTGATCCCCTTCGCCCGCAAGCACGGCCTGACGATCATCTCCATCGAGGACCTGATCGCCTACCGCCGCGGCAGCGAGCCCACCGTCCACCGCGAGGCCGAGACCCGCCTGCCCACCCGGCACGGCACGTTCACGGCCTACGGCTACCGCGCCACCGACGGCGTCGAACACGTCGCCCTCGTCCACGGAGACATCGGCGCCGGCGAGGACGTCCTGGTCCGCGTCCACTCCGAGTGCCTCACCGGAGACGTCTTCGCCTCCCTGCGCTGCGACTGCGGCCCCCAGCTGGACACCGCCCTGCGGCGGATCCAGGAGGAGGGCAGGGGAGTGGTGGTCTACCTGCGCGGCCACGAGGGGCGCGGCATCGGCCTGCTGTCCAAGCTGCGCGCCTACGCACTCCAGGAGCAGGGCCGCGACACCCTCGACGCCAACCTGGAGCTCGGCCTGCCCGCCGACGCCCGCGACTACGGCGCCGGCGCCCAGATCCTCGCCGACCTCGGCGTGCGCAGCGTCCGGCTGATGACCAACAACCCCGACAAGACCGACGCGCTGCTGCGCCACGGGCTGAAGGTCACCGGCCGCGAGCCGATGCCGGTCCAGGCCGGCGAGCACAACCTCCGTTACCTGCGCACCAAGCGGGACCGGATGGGGCACGACCTGCCTTGGCTGGACACGGGCGCCGTGTCGGCCACCTGCGGCAACCAGTAAGCACGAACGCACTGAGGAGAGAAGTGAGCGGCAAGGGTGCACCGGAGCTGTCCGTACGCAACGCGAGCGACCTGCGGGTCGCCGTCATCGCGGCGCAGTGGCACGAGAAGGTGATGGACGGTCTGGTGAACGGCGCCCTGCGCGCCCTGCACGAGCTGGGGATCGACGAGCCGACCCTGATCCGGGTCCCGGGCAGCTTCGAGCTCCCGGTCGCCGCCAAGGTCCTGGCCGGCCGCGGCTACGACGCGGTGGTCGCCCTCGGTGTCGTCATCCGCGGCGGCACCCCCCACTTCGACTACGTGTGCCAGGGCGTCACCCAGGGCCTCACCCGGGTCTCCGTCGAGACCGGCGTCCCCGTCGGCTTCGGCGTGCTCACCTGTGACACCGAGGAGCAGGCCCTGGACCGGGCCGGCCTGGAGGGATCGAACGAGGACAAGGGCCACGAGGCGGTGACCGCGGCGGTGTCGACCGCGGCCACGCTTCGCTCAGTATCCGAACCCTGGCACTGAGGCACCGGTCGAAGCGCGTAGGGTAAGGACCACCATGTCCAAGAAGACGTTCGAGGAGCTCTTCACCGAGCTCCAGCACAAGGCCGCCCAGGGCGATCCCGCCACCTCCCGCACCGCAGAGCTGGTCGGCAAGGGCGTCCATGCCATCGGCAAGAAGGTCGTCGAAGAGGCCGCCGAGGTCTGGATGGCCGCCGAGTACGAGGGCAAGGAAGCGGCCGCCGAGGAGATCTCCCAACTGCTGTACCACGTCCAGGTGATGATGGTCGCCCGCGGGATCTCCCTGGACGACGTCTACGCCCATCTGTGACCAGCCCGCCGCACCAGCCGTAGAAACCCACTCCACGCAAAGGAAGCCGACCTCATGCTGCGCATCGCCGTCCCCAACAAGGGTTCACTGTCCGGCCCTGCGGCGGACATGCTGCATGAGGCCGGCTACCAGCAGCGCCGCGAGTCCAAGGAGCTGCGGATCGTCGACCCGGAGAACGAGGTCGAGTTCTTCTACCTCCGCCCCCGCGACATCGCGATCTACGTCTCCTCCGGCCGCCTCGACATCGGCATCACCGGCCGCGACCTGCTGATCGACTCCGGTGCCGACGCCGAGGAGATCCTGCCGCTCGGCTTCGCCCGCTCCACCTTCCGCTTCGCCGGCAAGCCCGGCACGGCGAACGGCATCGAGGACCTCAAGGGCAGGACGGTCGCCACCTCCTACGAGGGCATCGTCGCCAAGCACCTCGCGGACAGCGGCGTCGACGCCTCCGTCGTCCACCTCGACGGCGCGGTGGAGACCGCGATCGAGCTGGGCGTCGCCGAGGTCATCGCCGACGTCGTCGAGACCGGCACCAGCCTGCGCAACGCCGGCCTGGAGGTCTTCGGCGAGCCGATCATGAAATCCGAGGCGATCGTGATCCGCCGCACCGGCGCGGACACCGAGGAGCCGAAGGTCCAGCAGTTCCTGCGCCGCCTCCAGGGCGTCCTGGTCGCGCGGACGTACGTGATGATGGACTACGACTGCCGGGTCGAGCAGCTGGAGAAGGCCGTCGCCCTCACCCCCGGCCTGGAGTCCCCGACCGTCTCCCCGCTGCACAACGAGGGCTGGGTCGCGGTCCGCGCCATGGTCCCGTCCAAGGAGGCGCAGCGGATCATGGACGACCTCTACGCCATCGGCGCCCGCGCCATCCTGACCACGGCCATCCACGCCTGCCGCCTGTAAGAGGGTGAGCGAACAGATGTCCGACCTCCCCACGCTGCCCGTCACCTTTCGGCCGGGCCGCACCCGGGCCATCCTGCTCACCGCCGGCGTGGCGATCTTCGTGACCATCTCCGGGGTCGCGATGCTGCTGGAGCAGCTCGGCCCCGGGGAGCGGCTCAGCTTCGTCGCCACCGGCGCGCTGATCTTCTGGGTGCTGGCCCGGCTGGCCCGGGTGAAGGTCGTCGCCGACGAGTCCGGCGTCATCGTCGTCAACATCGCGAGCAAGCGGCGCCTGGAGTGGGCGGAGATCCTCCAGGTGAACCTCCGTCCGGGCGATCCCTGGGTGTTCCTGAACCTCAGCGACGGCACCAGCCTGCCGGCGCTCGGCATCCAGCCCGGCCTGGCCAGAAAGCGGGCCGTCGCCGACGCGAGGACCCTGCGGGCGCTCGCCGAGGCCCGCTCGACCGCCCATGTGGGGGAAGATCGGGGCTGACTCGGGGTCGCCCACCCTGCCCGTGCGGGCCGTGTCTTTATTAATCTGGTGGCGGAGGCGTTCACGCTGCGCCCCCGCCCCTGCGTGCCGCCCGGCGCACAGGGGCTCCTGCTAACCGAGGAGTGACTCCCTCCGGCGATGGACGGATCGTCCTGTAGTACCTGCGCCGCCCCCACCCGACATACCGGGGAGGCGGCGGCATCGTGACCACCCCTCTGCTGCTCCTCGGAGCGGCCCTCCTGCTGATCCTCGCCAACGGCTTCTTCGTGGCGGCCGAGTTCGGCCTCGTGACGGTCGAGCGCCCGGAGGCCGAGAAGGCCGCCGCCGACGGCGACCGACGCGCCCGTACGGTCGTGGAGTCGCTGAAGGAGCTCTCCTTCCAGCTCTCCGGCACCCAGCTCGGCATCACCATCACCTCCCTGGTCGTCGGCATGCTCGCCGAACCGGCACTGGCCGCGCTGCTGCACGGCCCGTTCGCCGCGCTCGGCCTCCCCTCGGGCGCCGTGTCCGGTGTCTCCGTGGTCTTCGGCATGCTGCTGGCCTCGGCCATCCAGATGGTGATCGGCGAACTCGTGCCCAAGAACTGGGCGGTGTCCAGGCCGCTGCAGGTCGCGCGCTTCGTCGCGGCCCCGCAAGCCCATTTCTCCCGCCTGTTCCGCCCGGTGATCGCCGCGCTCAACACGGTCGCCAACCGGCTGGTCCGCGCGCTCGGCGTCGAGCCCGCCGAGGAACTGGCCTCCGCCCGCACCCCGGGCGAACTCGTCTCGCTGGCCCGGCACTCCGCTCGGGCCGGCGCCCTGGAGCAGGACACGGCCGACCTGTTCGTGCGCACCCTGTCCCTCGGCGAGCTGACCGCGCAGCACGTGATGACCCCCCGTGTGAAGGTCAGCGCGCTGCAGGACTCGGCCACCGCCGAGGACGTGGTGAACCTCACCCGCGCCACCGGCCTGTCCCGCTTCCCCGTCTACCGGGAGAAGATCGACGAGATCGTCGGCATGGCCCACCTCAAGGACGCCCTCGCGGTCCCGGCGAACGAGCGTCTGCGCACCCCGATCGGCCGGATCGCCCGCCCGGCGCTGCTGGTCCCCGAGACCCTGCCGGTCCAGCCCCTGCTCGCCCGGCTGCGCAGCGAACAGCCCATCGCGGTCGTCGTGGACGAGTACGGCGGCACGGCCGGCGTGGTCACCCTGGAGGACATCGTCGAGGAACTCGTCGGCGAGGTCCGCGACGAGCACGACGCCAAGGACCTGCCCGAGCTGGCCGCCGCCCCGCCCGAGGACGGCAGGCCCGCCTGGGACGCCGACGGCAGCTGCCGCGTCGACATCCTCCAGCGCATAGGCCTCGACGTGCCCGAGGGGCCGTACGAGACCGTCGCCGGCCTGGTCGCCGACCTGCTCGGCCGGATCCCGGCCCCCGGCGACAAGGCCGAACTGCCCGGCTGGCGGCTGTCGGTCCGCCAGGTCGGCCACTACCGCGCCGAACGGGTACGCCTGGTCAGGACGGTCCCGTCGGCGAACGTCGCGGAGGCCCTGCGATGAGCGTCCTCCAACTGGCCCTCGCCGCGCTGCTCGTGCTCGCCAACGGCTTCTTCGTCGGCGCCGAGTTCGCGCTCGTCTCGGTCCGCCGCAGCCAGATCGAACCGCTCGGCACCGCCCGGGCCCGCCAGGTGCTGTACGGCCTGGAGCGGCTGCCGCAGATGATGGCCGCCGCCCAGTTCGGCATCACCGTCTGCTCGCTGACCCTCGGCGCGGTCGCCGAACCGACGGTGGCCCGCCTGCTGGAGCCGCTGTTCGCGGCCGTCCATCTCCCGGACGGCGTGATCCACCCACTCGGGTACGTCATCGCCCTCGCCGGGGTGGTCTTCTTCCACCTCGTCATCGGCGAGATGGTCCCGAAGAACCTCGCCATGGCGGCCCCGGAGAAGGCCGCGCTGTGGCTCAGCCCCGGCCTGGTCTACTTCGCCCGCGTCTGCCGGCCGATCACGGTGTCCCTCGGCGCCTGCGCCCAGGGCATCCTGCGGCTGTTCCGGGTCGAGCCGAAGGACGAGGTCGAGGCCGTCGTCACCAGCGAGCAGCTCAACCGCCTGCTGGAGGACTCCGGCCAGGCGGGGCTGCTCGACCCCGAGGAGCAGGAGCGCCTGGAGGACGCCCTGGAGCTGGGCTCCCGCCCGGTGACGGACGTCCTGCTGCGGCGCGAGTCCCTGGTCACGGTCACGCCCGCGGTCACCCCGGGGGAGATCGTGCGGCTGACCGCCCGGACGGGCTACTCCCGCTTCCCGGTCTCCGCGACCGAGAAGGGCGCCTTCATGGGGTACGTCCATGTGAAGGACGTCCTCGACCTGGAGGCCTCCGACCGGGCCGTCCCCCAGCGCGTCTGGCGCCCGATGGCGACCCTGCGGGCCGAGCTGCCCCTGGACGACGCCCTCACGGTCATGCGCCGGGCGGCCACCCATCTGGCCCAGGTCGCGGACCCCTCCGGCAAGGTACTGGGCCTGGTGGCCCTGGAGGACGTGCTCGAACTCCTGGTCGGCGAGGTACGGGACCCGGCGCACCGGCAGACCCACGACGTCAGGCTGACCGAGCCCCGGGTGAGCGGCGAGCCGGAGCAGGCACTGGCCACGTAGACCGTGGCCGCCCACGGGCGCGAGGGCCGCCGTTCCTCGCGCCCCTTCGGGCACCGCGCGCCTACATCGCCGACGGGTCCTGCGGCCCCCGGCCCGAGAGGACCTCTCCGTACGCCTGCATCAGGTCGGGCAGCCGCAGGGTCGCCAGGTCGTCGCGGGACAGGGCGCCGGCGTAGGTCGACAGCCGGAGATCGCGGTACGCGCAGCTCTTCTCGTACAGCGTGCGCAGGAAGCGACCGTTGCCCAGTTCGTCGATCCAGCCCTGGTCGACGACGTGGCCCGCGATGGAGCGCAGCTCCTCCAGCGCCTCGTCGTCCCACACGTCCCCGTTCTCCGCGGCCAGCACCTTGCCGATCTCGGTGAGTTCCAGCGGCCGGTACGAGGGGAAGTCGACCCGGGTGGTGAAACGGGAGGACAGCCCGGGGTTCGCCGCGAGCAGCCGGTCCATGCCCTCCGGATAGCCGGCGAGGATCACCACCAGGTGGTCCCGGTTGTCCTCGGCCCGCTTCAGCAGCACCTGCAGCGCCTCGTCGCCGTACGCGTCGCCCTTGCCGTACCCGGAGTTGGACAGCGAGTACGCCTCGTCCACGAACAGCACCCCGCCGATCGCGGAGTCGATCAGCTCGTTGGCCTTCACGGCCGTCTGCCCGAGGTACTCGCCGACCAGGTCCGCCCGCTGGGCCTCCACCAGGTGGTCCCCGCCGAGCAGCCCCAGGGCGTAGAAGACCCGGCCGAGGATCCGGGCCACCGTGGTCTTCCCCGTCCCCGAGGGCCCGGAGAAGACGAAGTGCCGCTTCGGCGGCTGCACCGGCAGCCCCTGCCCGGCCCGCAGCCGGGCCATGTTCAACTGCGCGGACAGCGCCTTCACCTGGCGTTTGACCGGTTCGAGCCCCACCATGCGCTCCAGCTCGGCGAGCGCCTCCTCCAGCAGCGCTGGATCGGTCGGCCCCGCCGGAAGATGGGACGCGGAGACACCCGTCTTGACCCGCACCGACGGATCGGTGACCGAGGGCAGGGGCCCGGTCGGCAGATCCGGCTCCGGCAGCCGCAGATCCCGCCCCTCCGCGCCGAACACCGGATCGAAACCGTCCGGCCCGTCCATCACGTCCTGCCCCGCGCCGGTCAGCGTGATCGCGGCGAGGTCGGCCGCATCGTCGTACCCGTCGCCCTCGGCGATCGCCGCGAGCCGCGCCGAGGTGTCCATGAAGGCCGCGTCGACCCGGTGCACCGCGCGGTACAGCGGGAGCGCGGCGGCGGAGCGGCCGGTGCCCTCGTGGGCGCGCGCCAGCCAGTAGCGCAGCTCCTTGCGCTGCGGCTGCTCGCTGCGGCAGCGCATCAGCGCCGCCGACAGCAGCGGCTCGGCCTGGCCGTACATCTCCAGCCGCACCCGGGCCATGCCACCGAACAGGCCGGCCTCGATGCCGAGCATGGGGTCGTCGAGCAGCGGGTCGGTGTGCCGTACCAGTTGCTCCCAGTCCTTGACCAGATAGGCGCGGCAGGCGTGCAGAAAGCGGACCTGCGGGTCGGTGTCGACCGGTGGCAGCCCGGCCAGCGCCCGGTCAAGCTCGGGCACATGCCGCCCGTCCAGCCAGTGCGAGGCGTGCGCCAGCAGCAGGTCACGCGGACTCTCCAGCACCGGCTGCACCCACCAGCCGAGCCAGTACCAGGAGTTCAGGGTCCGTCGGTGCCGGGCGCGCTGCTCGCCGAAGCGCTCGCGGTGCCGGAACATCCGCAGCAGCGCCGTCGTGGTGTCGACCCGGAGCGCGTGCAGCCCCAGCCAGGCGTCCGCCATGCCCGGGTCCATCCGCACCGCGGCCCGGAACTCCTCCTCCGCCTGCGGGTAGGCGCCCATCGTGTAGGCGTCCACCCCTCGCAGCCAGGCGAGGTCGGCCGGGGGCTCGGGGCCCTGCGTGCCGAAGTCCATCACGTCCCCCCACAGACCGTGCCCCCGTGGTTCACCGCCGGGCAGTCACCCGTCGGCCGCCGCGGTCGAACCGCCGTGCCGCGGACCGGAGTTGCAGGTGCGCGAGGCAGCCGCTCGAAGGTCGCACCGAAGGCATCGTACCCGCGGTACGACCGCGTTCCGAAGGGTGCCGCACAGGCCGTTTGACGAGGTGGGGGCAGACGGGTGCACACGCTTCGGTGACCGAGGGTGATGAGATCGCCGCGCGGGGCGGCCGGGATACCGGTTCGCGGGCAGAACGAAGCCCCCGATCACGGGGGAACAACCGGGGGCTTCGCGTCTTCGGACGGCTCCGATGGCCGTTCATTGAGAACGTAAGACCTGTACGGCCCCTCGGTCAAGCAGAGTTGGGGCACTCGGAGAAGTTGTCACAGCGGGGTCTTCGCGACTTCACTGCTTCGAGGACGGACCGTCACTCAGGGTCACTACTTGGTCCGGTCCAGTGGTCGACTCGGGTCCCGGCAGCACCTTGTATCCCTCCGGTTTCTGCAACACCAGAAGATCGGCATGGGGGCGCGAGGGGTCTGCGGCGAAGTGCGCGCGCTCCGCCGTGACCCAGCCGTCCCAGAAATCCCGTTGCTCCGCCCCGTCCCGTCGCCGGCCGCGCGCCCAGGACTCCTCCCGGGGAAGCTCCATCCACAGCAGCCCCGCCAGGTGCGGCCGCACGGCGCGGCGGCCGGCGCCGACGCCCTCGACGAGGCG
>NZ_JBSGDB010000056.1:17620-28897 GCF_053602155.1 Streptomyces sp. NPDC004561 | reverse complement strand
GGCCAGCAGCAGCGTGGGCAGGCGGGGCCCGGTGTCGCGCCCGACCAGCAGGTGGTACAGCAGCGCGAAGAAGGTCCGCTGGGCCGTCTTGATCTCCGGCGGCAGCTCCTTCGGCGTGGCGTCGGCCGGGAACCCGGCCTGCACCTTCGGCACGCCGTACACGAGGTGCGTCAGGCCGTCCAGCGACCAGTGCTCGGCGAGTCCGTCGAGCAGCAGCCGCACCGACTGCCGGGACGCCTCGTCGAGGGACTTCAGCAGCTCGGCGTCGGGCTCGTCGCGCACGATGGTCCGCTGGTCGGCGGGGACGTACGCGTTGATCCACGCCTCGGCCCGGTCGTAGCGCGGGCGCGCCTCGTCCAGGGAGGCCAGCGGCTGCTCCGGGTCCAGCTCGGAGAGGATCCGCAGGGCCTGGTCCTCGTGCCCGGCGGTGATGTCGGCGACGGACGCGAGCGTGCGGTACGGCAGCGGGCGCGCCGTCTTCGGCAGCTCGGCGGCGGCGGTCCCGACGGCCCGCGAGTGGGCGGCCACGTCCGCCGGAAGGGCGGAGCCGTCGGCGACCTTGCCGGCGAGCTTGTCCCACTCGTCGTACAGCCGCTGGATCTCCTGGTCGAAGGCGATCTTGAAGGCCTGGTTGGGCCTGCGGCGGGCGTAGAGCCAGCGCAGGATCTGGGGCTCCATGATCTTCAGCGCGTCTCCCGGGGTGGGGACCCCGCCCCGGGACGACGACATCTTCGCCATCCCGGAGATGCCCACGAACGCGTACATCGGGCCGATGGGCTGCTTGCCGCCGAAGATGCCGACGATCTGCCCGCCCACCTGGAAGGAGGACCCCGGGGAGGAGTGGTCGACGCCGCTGGGCTCGAAGACGACGCCCTCGTAGGCCCACCGCATCGGCCAGTCGACCTTCCAGACCAGCTTGCCGCGGTTGAACTCGGCGAGCCGGACGGTCTCCGCGAAGCCGCACTCGTTGCAGGTGTACGCCAGCTCGGTGCTGTCGTCGTCGTACGAGGTGACGGTCGTCAGGTCCTTCCCGCAGTTGCCGCAGTACGGCTTGTACGGGAAGTACCCGGCGGAGCCGGAGCTGCCGTCGTCCTCGGACGCGGCGCCCGAGCCCTCCTCGGCCTCCAACTCGGCCTCGTCGACGGCCTTCTGCTGGGGCTTCTTGGCCTTCGGCTTGGTCCGGTACTGGGCGAGGATCGCGTCGATGTCGCCCCGGTGCCTCATGGCGTGCAGGACCTGCTCGCGGTAGACGCCGGAGGTGTACTGCGCGGTCTGGCTGATCCCGTCGAACTCGACGCCCAGCTCGGCCAGCGACTCGACCATCGCGGCCTTGAAGTGCTCGGCCCAGTTCGGGTACGCCGAACCCTTGGGCGCCGGGACCGAGGTCAGCGGCTTGCCGATGTGCTCGGCCCAGGTGTCGTCCACCCCGGCGATGCCCTGAGGCACCTTGCGGTAGCGGTCGTAGTCGTCCCAGGAGATCAGGTGCCGGACCTGGTGCCCGCGGCGCCGGACCTCGTCGGCGACCAGGTGGGGGGTCATGACCTCGCGGAGGTTGCCCAGGTGGATGGGCCCGGAGGGGGACAGCCCGGACGCGACGACGACCGGTTTGCCCGGGGCACGGCGCTCCGACTCTTCGATGACCTCATCCGCGAAACGGGAGACCCAGTCGGTGGTCTCGGTGCTCTGAGCCACGATCGGCACGTCCTTCTTTCTCCTCGGGCAGCCGGCGGGGTCACCCGGCCGACGGCTCCATTGTCCCAGGTGGGACCACAACCACGAAAACACCTTTTCAACGCGTTGGACGGGCCTCCCGGGGCGCGCGTTCACTCACGGAACGGAAAATTCGCTTTACCCCCCGTGGGATACTGGGCGGGTCTATCCATCCCCACGAGGAGAACGGCACCCATTCCTATGGCCTCGGTCACGTCCCTCAGCGATTCCGTCCAGCAGCACCTCGCGTCCGCCCTCTCGGCCACCCTGCCGGAGGCCGCCGGCGCGGACCCGCTGCTGCGACGAAGCGACCGGGCCGACTTCCAGGCCAACGGGATCCTGGCGCTCGCGAAGAAGGCGAAGGCCAACCCGCGGGAACTGGCGACCGAGGTGGTCTCCCACGTGGTCACGGGTGACCTGATCGAGGGCGTCGAGGTCTCCGGCCCCGGCTTCCTCAACATCACGATCGCCGACCGGGCGATCACCGGGAACCTCGCCGCGCGGTACGCGGACGACACGGGCCGCCTCGGCGTGCCCACCGCCGCGCACCCCGGAACCACGGTGATCGACTACGCGCAGCCGAACGTGGCGAAGGAGATGCACGTCGGCCACCTGCGCTCCGCGGTGATCGGCGACTCGGTGGTCCAGCTCCTCGAGTTCACCGGTGAGAACGTGGTCCGCCGTCACCACATCGGCGACTGGGGCACCCAGTTCGGCATGCTCATCCAGTACCTGGACGAGCACCCGCACGAGCTGGACCACAAGGCCGGCGCGGTGAGCGGCGAGGAGGCGATGTCGAACCTCGACCGCCTCTACAAGGCCGCGCGCAAGCTGTTCGACTCCGACGAGGAGTTCAAGACCCGCGCCCGCCGCCGGGTGGTCGACCTCCAGGCCGGCGACCCGCGCACGCTCGCCATGTGGCAGAAGTTCGTGGACGAGTCGAAGATCTACTTCTTCTCCGTCTTCGAGAAGCTGGACATGGACGTCCGGGACCCCGACATCGTCGGCGAGTCGGGCTACAACGACATGCTGGCCGAGACCTGCCGTCTGCTGGAGGAGTCCGGCGTCGCGGTCCGCTCCGAGGGCGCCCTGTGCGTCTTCTTCGAGGACATCAAGGGCCCGGACGGCAACCAGGTCCCGCTGATCGTCCAGAAGTCCGACGGCGGCTACGGCTACGCGGCGACGGACCTGTCCGCGATCCGCGACCGCGTCTTCAGCCTCAAGGCGAACACCCTGCTGTACGTGGTGGACGCCCGCCAGGCCCTGCACTTCAGGATGGTCTTCGAGACGGCCCGCCGCGCAGGCTGGCTGAACGAGGACGTCACCGCGTTCCAGCTGGCCTTCGGCACGGTCCTCGGCAAGGACGGCAAGCCGTTCAAGACCCGTGAGGGCGAGACGGTCCGTCTGGTGGACCTGCTCGACGAGGCCATCGACCGCGCGTCGGCCGTGGTCCGCGAGAAGGCCCAGGACCTCTCCGAGGAGGAGATCGCCGAGCGGGGCGCCCAGGTGGGCATCGGCGCCGTGAAGTACGCGGACCTGTCGACGTCGGCGAACCGGGACTACAAGTTCGACCTGGACCAGATGGTCTCGCTGAACGGCGACACGTCCGTCTACCTCCAGTACGCGTACGCCCGTATCCGGTCCATCCTCCGCAAGGCCGGCGAGGTCCGCCCCGCCGCACACCCGGAGCTGGCGATGGCCGACGCCGAGCGGGCCCTCGGCCTGCACGTGGACGCCTTCGCGGAGACGGTGGCCGAGGCCGCGGCGGAGTACGCCCCGCACAAGCTGGCCGCGTACCTGTACCAGCTGGCGTCCCTGTACACGTCCTTCTACGACAAGTGCCCGGTCCTGAAGGCCGAGACGCCGGAGCAGGTCGAGAACCGTCTCTTCCTGTGCGACGTCACGGCGCGCACCCTGCACCAGGGCATGGCCCTGCTGGGCATCAGGACCCCCGAGAAGCTCTGACACGCGGCGCTACACTCCCCCCAGTTCATTTCTCCGGGGGGACGGTCGCCATGGGCACCGAGATCTACTTCAGCAACAACTACCGTGACCTGTGCGTCCAGCACGGCACGGGCGCGGGCTTCCAGTTCGAGTTCTCCTGCTCCCGCTGCCACGACACCTGGCGTTCTCCCTTCGAGGCCTTCCGCGCCGGTCAGATGGCCGGGTGGCTGTCGCGGGGCGTGAACGCCGCGTGGTCGCTGGTCGGCGGCGCCGGCCGGAGCGTGTCCGACGCCGCGGACGGTCTGGCGGGGGCGAGCTTCGGCACCCAGCGGGACGCGGCGTTCACCCGCGCCATCGACAACGCGCAGGGCCACTTCAACCGCTGCCCGCGCTGCACCTCCTACGTCTGCGCCCGCTGCTGGAACCCGGCGCAGGGCCTGTGCCTGACCTGCTCGCCGGACACCGCGGCGGAGGCGCAGGCGGCGCAGCAGCGGGGGCTGAACGACATGGTCTCCCAGCGCGCGTACGGCCTCGGCCAGCAGCAGGGCACCGGCTACGACGTCACCGCCCCGCGGCAGCTGGTCTGCCCCAACTGCCGTACGGAGACGCGTGGTGGCGCCTTCTGCCACGGCTGCGGACACCAGCTCGCCCAGACCACGGGCTGCGCGTCCTGCGGCCACGACCTCCCGGCCGGCGCCGCCTTCTGCCCGTCCTGCGGCACCCGGCGGTGAGACCGGCTCACTGCGGGGACGAGACGCCGGATGCCTGGGCGTCGAGGAGTTCCCGGGTGCGGCGGAGCAGGGCCTGGCGCACCGAGTCCGGGGTGAGGACGCGCAGGGGGGTCGCCAGGCCCAGGAGGTAGCGGGCGAGGCCGTCGGCGTCCGGGCCGCCGATCTCGACGATCGTCGCGTCGGGGCCGTCGGGGCGGTGTGTGCCCACCGTGGGCGGGACGAGGCGTAGCGCCTGGCTCATCGGCACAGGGAGCCGGACGGTCGCGGACAGCGGGTAGGGGCCGTTCGCGATGTTGCGGGACACCAGCCGCGCCGGATCGGGCGGGTCGGTGAGGTCCGCCCGATCCCCGGTGGGCTGGAGCCGGTCGACCCGGTCGGCCCGGAAGGTGCGCCACTGGCCCCGGGTCACGTCCCGCGCGACGAAGTACCAGCGCCGGCCCGTGTGGACGAGACGGTACGGGTCGACGTCCCGGACCGTGACCCGCCCCTCCCCGTCGGTGTACGACAGCCGGGCCCGCTCCCCCCGCCGGCACGCGGCCGCCAGCTCCAGCAGCATGCCCGGCCCGATCTGCGGCTCCTCGGACCCGGGAAGGCGCACGAAGGCGTCGTCCCACTCCCCCAGCCGCTCCGCGATCCGCCGCGGCAGCACCTGACGCAGCTTCAGCAGCGCGGACAGGGCCGCCTGGTCCCCGCCGAGCGCGCCGCCGAGCGCCGCCTCCCGCAGGCCCACCGCCACGGCGAGGGCCTCCTCGTCGTCGAGGATCAGCGGCGGCACCCGGGTACCGGCCCGCAGCCGGTAGCCGCCCCAGGGCCCGGCCCCGGAGTCGACCGAGTAGCCGAGGTCCCGCAGCTTGGCGATGTCCCGCCGCACCGTGCGATCGGTGGTCCCCGTCCGGTCCGCGAGTTCGGCGCAGGTCCACGAGGGCCGCGAGGCGAGCAGCGAGAGGAGTCGCAGCAGGCGGGCGGACGCGCTGATCACGTGGCGAAGTCTTCCACAACCAGGACCGGAACTGTCCTGGTCATGTCCTAGCGTCCTCCCCATGAGCACGGACACCTCTTCCGCACCCGCGTTCCGCTACGCCGCCGTCACCTTCGACTGCGCCGACCCCGCCGAAATGGCCCGCTTCTACGGCGAGTTGCTCGGCCACCCCGTCCTCTACTCGTCCGCCGACTTCGTCCTGATCGGCAAGGAGGGCGCCCCCGGCCTGGGCTTCAACCGCCTGGCCGACTACCGGCCGCCGACCTGGCCGGACCCCGCCCAGGAGAAGCAGGCGCACATCGAGCTGGGCGTGGACGACCTGGACATCGCCGAGAAGCACCTGCTCGAACTGGGCGCCACCAAGGCCGATCACCAGCCCGGCGCCGACCGCTGGCGGGTCCTGCTGGATCCCGCCGGCCACCCGTTCTGCATCACCACGCTGGTCTGAGTCGGCCTAGGCGCCCCGGTACCACTCGCACCACACCACTTTGCCGGGGCGCCGCTCCCCCACCCCCCACTTGTACGCCGGCGCGGCCACGAGCAGCAGCCCGCGCCCGCCCTCGTCCGGGTCCTCCACGACCCTCGGGACACCCGGTCCGCTGTCATGGACCTCGGCCCGTACGACCTCCCCGTCCCACCGCAGCCGCAGCAGGAACCCGCGCCCCGGCGGCACCCCGTGCAGCAGGGCATTCGTGGCCAGCTCGCTCACGCAGAGCGACACGTCCGCGCTCCGCTCCCATGCGGCCAGCCCCCAGCAGGTCAGCGACCACTCCGTGAACCGCCTGGCAGCGGGGACGGAGAGGCGGTCACGGCCGTAGAACCGGTCGCGCTGACAGGGCGGCCATCGCTCTGTCGTGGTACGACAACGCCGTCATCCCGGACCTCCTCCAGAACGAGGCGTACGCGCGGGCGGTGCTGCGCAACCGCGTCCCCTCCTACGAGGACGAGGACCTGGAGAAGACGCTCCGGCTGCGCCTCGACCGTCAGGAGATCCTGCGCCGCAAGTACCCGCCCACGCTGAGCTTCGTGGTGTGGGAGCCCGCGTTGCTGCTGAGGATGGGAACCGAGAATGTCCGCAGGGAGCAGATGCGGTTCCTGCGGGAGATGGCCGAACTCCCCTGTCTCTCCCTCCAGATCCTGCCGCTGGACAGCCCCTTCCACACGGGGATCGCGGGACCCTTCACCCTTCTCGAAACCCCGGACCATCAGCATCTCGCGTACACCGAATCGCAGCGCGGCAGCCAATGGGTTTCCGACGCAGAAGAGGTGTCCATCCTGGCGCGCAAGTATGCGATGCTGCGAACACAGGCCCTGCCGACCCAGGACTCGTCGGGCCTGCTCGACCGCCTGCTAGGAGAGCGACGAACGCCGAAGGACTTCAGTGGTTCAAGTCGACTTACAGCAGTGACGAAGGCGGCCAGTGCGTGGAAGTGGCCGTTGCCTGGAGGAAGTCGAGCCGAAGCAGCAGCGAGGGCGGCCAGTGCGTGGAGGTCGCAGCCTGCCCCGGCACCGTGCACGTCCGTGACTCAAAGAGCGACCCCGCCCTCGGCCCGGTTCTGGACGTCGGGCCCGCCACCTGGGCCGCCTTCACCGTCTCCCTCAAGTGACCGTCGGCCCCGCCGGCCGCGTGGCGTGCGCTGGGGCCAGAACAGGACGTACGCGGCCGAGCCGAAGACGAAGGCCAGGCGGATGAGGCCCCGGGTGGCGTCGGAGGGGACCAGCAGGGCGCTGCCGTAGAGGGAGATGAGGGCGATCCAGCTGACCCACGGGACGAGGCGTCGTTGGCCGATCGAGTCCCAGATCAGCGTGCCCAGGAGAACCGAGGCGTTGTAGTAGGTGTAGACGCTCGGGTCGAGGACGATGCGCGCGTCGGCCGCCAGCAGCACGACCGCCGGCCAGCGGTTGCGCCGTACCGCCAGGGCGCCCAGGCCGAGGCCGAGGGCCATCTGCGCGGGCCGGTCCCAGAAGGGGGTCTCGGGGTCGTTCACGCCGAACCAGCGCAGTGAGGACGCCGGCTGGTTGGGGATGGCGAAGCGGGCCGCCGCCAGGGTGTCCAGGTGGGTGAGGTAGAAGGGCAGCCAGGCCACCGCCACCAGACCGACGACCCACGCGGCGGAGCGCAGGCGGGCGGGGCGGGGCACGGCCAGCAGGAGCGCGAGGAAGCCGACCGCCCAGGGTTTGGAGTCGACCGCCAGGGCCAGGAAGACGCCCACCGCCGTGGCCTTGCCGCGGACCAGCGCGCGTACCGCGAGCGTGGTGAAGAACAGGGTGAGGACGTCGTCCAGGTGGGCGAAGCGCACGGAGACCTCGACCCACATGGGTATGAAGGCCGCTCCGGCGATCAGGACGCGTTGCTGGAGGCGTCTGTGGTTGAGGCCGGTGCCCCGGTTGAAGTCGGCGGCGGCGCGGCCCACGAGAACGAGCATGTAGAGGCCCAGCCCGGACATGAAGGCGTCGGCCAGTTTCTCCCCGAGCTGCGCGGGGAAGGGTGCGAACAGCCCGGCGAACAGGAAGCTGACGGGGCCTATCTGCAACTGGGGGTGGTTGGCGTAGAGGGCTAGACCGCCGCCCGACTGCTGACCGAAGAGCAGCTCTTCACCGGTGCGCAGGTAGTGCCAGGACACGGCCGCGTGGCGTTCGGCCACGACGAACCAGAGGGCCGTCCACACGGTGAGCAGCACGATGTGCCAGCGCACCGGAAAGCGCCCGTTCCGCACGTTCCGTCCTTCCCGTCGATCCGGTGCATCACCTCTGTAGAGGGCATCCGAGGGCGGCTGGTTCATCGGAAAGGCCGGTTCACGACGTTGTCAGTGGCTTCCCTTACAGTCACCGCCATGGCGACTCTTCCGAACCCGCTCCCCAGGCTGGCCACCGATCCGAGCGGTCGTTCCCTGGGGCTCCAACTGCCTCCCGGCAGGCTGGTCGACGCGACCGACGACGGGCCGTGGCACGAACCCCTGCTGTGGCTCGCGGACAAGCCGGCCGCCCCGGGCACCTGGAGCGCCCTGGGTGTGCCGGCCGCGCGGGCCGGGCTGCTGCCCGTGCTGGTGGACGTGGGCGGGTCCCAGGGCGGTCCGGAGAGCTGGGAGCTGATGCCGGCGGACATGTCGTACCCCGGGGACCACGACGCCGAGGACGTCCTCGCGGAGCACTGGGAGGTCGACGCGGACGAGGAGGACGAGGACGTCGCGGACGACGACGGACTCGATGAGATGCTGGAGCCGTTCGGGCGGGCGTGGCCCGGGCTCGCCCCCGCCGGGTCGCTCACCGTCGACCCGGGCACCCGCGCGGCGTCCGTCGCGGACTCCCTGACGGAGGACGATCGCCGCTCCCGGCTGCACGCCGCCCGCCTCGCGCTCGTCCCCGCCCGGCGCTCCGCCGACATCCCGGCGGCGCTCGGCTGGGGTGGCCCGCTGAACCACGAGAACGACGTGGCCCGGCTGTGCGCGGTACTGCGTTCCTGGGAGGACCGGTTCGGCATCCGTGTCGTCGCTCTCGGTTTCGACACCCTGGTGGTGTCCGTGGCCGCCCCGCCGACCAGCCTCGCGGAGGCCGAGGCGCTGGCGGCGGAACACTTCGCGTTCTGTCCGGACAACATCATGCAGGGCGAGGCGGACACCCTTCGCGGCTACGCGAAGGAGCTGGTCGGGGAACCCGCCTGGACTTTCTGGTGGGACTGAGACCGGTCAGCCGACCCGGCGCAGCTTCTGCGCCACCTCGGTCGCCCAGTACGTGAGGATGTTACGCGCGCCCGCCCGCTTGATCCCGGTGAGGGTCTCGAAGATGGCCCGGTCCCGGTCCACCCAGCCCTTCTCGGCGGCGGCCTCGATCATCGCGTACTCGCCGGAGATCTGGTAGGCGGCGACCGGGACGTCCACGCTGTCGGCGACTCGGGCGAGGATGTCCAGGTAGGGCCCGGCCGGCTTGACCATCACCATGTCGGCGCCCTCGGCGAGGTCCAGCTCCAGCTCGCGCAGGGACTCGCGCCAGTTGGCGGGGTCCTGCTGGTAGGTCTTGCGGTCGCCCTGGAGCGAGGAGGCGACGGCCTCGCGGAAGGGGCCGTAGAAGGCGGAGGAGTACTTGGCGGTGTAGGCGAGGATCGCCACGTCCTCGCGCCCGATCTGGTCGAGCGCGTCACGGACGACGCCGATCTGGCCGTCCATCATCCCGCTCGGGCCGACGACGTGGGCGCCGGCGTCGGCCTGCACCTGGGCCATCTCGGCGTACCGCTCCAGGCTGGCGTCGTTGTCGACCCGTCCCTCGGCGTCCAGCACGCCGCAGTGCCCGTGGTCGGTGAACTCGTCCAGGCACAGGTCGGACATGACCAGCAGGTCGTCGCCGACCTCGGCGCGCACGTCGCGGAGGGCGACCTGCAGGATCCCGTCCGGGTCGGTCCCGGGCGTGCCCAGGGCGTCCTTCTTGCCCTCCTCCGGCACGCCGAACAGCATGATCCCGGAGATCCCGGCCTCCACGGCCTCCAGCGCGGCCTTCTTCAGGCTGTCCCGGGTGTGCTGCACGACGCCGGGCATCGTGGCGATCGACACCGGCTCGGCGACGCCCTCGCGGACGAAGGCGGGCAGGATGAGGTCGGCGGGGTGGAGGCGCGTCTCGGCGACCATCCGTCGCATGACGGGCGAGGTCCGCAGCCGTCGGGGACGCGTACCGGGGAAGGATCCGTACTTCGTCATGCCTTCTACGCTACGCCCGCCCGGCCCTCGTCTTTGCCGACGCCCTGTCGGCCGGTGAATGGCCCGCAGTGAGCCCATATAACGCCCATTCACGGGCATAACGGCGGCCCCCATACGAAGTTTTTGCGCTCCCCTGGCCGTACCTGGAACCGCACGCCTCCCCAGCGTTCTACGCGCGTGGTGTCATGCACGCGCCACCCCTCCCCACCTCCCTGCCTCCCGACAGGAGTCACGCATGCTGTGGAAGGTTCTCGGCCGGGCGGGCGTCGCCCTGGCCGCCGGCGCCGCCGTCGTCGCCACCGCCGTTCCCGCGAACGCCGCCAGCTACTCCGCGTTCGCCTTCTCCCAGAGCGGCAGCCAGCCCACCATCTACGACTTCATCAACTCGGCCACCAGCACGCTCGACATGACCATGTACGAGCTGGAGGACACCACCGCCGTCAGCGACCTCATAGCCCTGAAGAACAAGGGCGTCACGGTCCGGGTCGTACTCGACCGCCAGCACAAGTCCGCCAACAACTCGGCGTACACGTCCCTGACGAACGCGGGCGTGGGCGTGGTCTGGTCGTCCTCCGCCTACGTCTACACCCACCAGAAGACGATCACGGTGGACGGCGCCAAGTCCCTGGTCATGACCGGCAACCTGACGGCCCAGTACTACACGACCAGCCGGGACTACGGGGTCTTCACGGACGACACCCGGGACGTCGCCGCCATCGAGAAGGTCTTCAACGCCGACTACACGGCGACCTCGGTCACCCCGACCGACGGCGACCACCTGCTGTGGTCCCCCACCGACTCGCGCAGCCGCCTGGTCTCCTTCATCAACTCCGCGACCAAGTCCCTGGACGTGGAGGAGCTGGAGTTCAGCGACAGCACGGTGGTCAACGCGATCGTCGCCCGCGCCAAGGCGGGCGTGGCGGTCCGCGTGGTCCTGGAGAACCCCTCCAGCTACTCCAGCGAGGTCTCCGCCGTGAAGGCCGCCGGCGGCAAGGTCGTCGGCTACTCCGACCCCAACGGCTTCTACATCCACGCCAAGGCCATGGTCGCCGACTACGGCCTCACCACGCAGGAGGTCGAGGCCGGCTCCATGAACATCAGCAGCAACTCCCTCAGCAACAACCGTGAGCTGGGCATCATCCTCACGGGCACGGGCGTGGCCCAGCCGGTGGCCCAGACCGTCGAGACGACGTTCAGCAGCGACTACGCCGGCGGCACGCCGGCC
>NZ_JBSGDB010000056.1:0-17610 GCF_053602155.1 Streptomyces sp. NPDC004561 | reverse complement strand
GTCCCCCTCCTTTGCGGGGGGGCCCCGCGGGTTTCGCGGGGCCGGGCGCAGTTCTGGGGTCCCCCCCCCCGGGCGCCCAGCCCCCTGGTGCTCAGGTGGTCGTGCGGCGGCGACGGGCCCCGGGGCGGCGCTCGCTCGGGCGGGTCACCGGGTCACCGGCCTCCACCGCGGCAGCGCGTCGCTTCAGGCCGAAGTCCGCCAGCGCCTCCGCCAGCTTGTGCACGGACGGCTCCGGCGCCATGACGTCGACCCGCAGCCCGTGCTCCTCCGCCGTCTTCGCCGTCGCGGGACCGATGCACGCGATCACCGTCACGTTGTGCGGCTTGCCCGCGATGCCCACCAGGTTCCGGACGGTCGAGGACGAGGTGAAGAGCACCGCGTCGAAACCGCCGCCCTTGATGGCCTCCCGGGTCTCCGCCGGCGGAGGCGAGGCCCGCACGGTCCGGTAGGCCGTGACGTCGTCGACCTCCCAGCCCAGCTCGATCAGACCGGCGACCAGGGTCTCCGTGGCGATGTCGGCCCGCGGCAGGAACACACGGTCGATCGGGTCGAAGACCGGGTCGTACGGCGGCCAGTCCTCCAGCAGACCCGCGGCCGACTGCTCCCCGCTCGGCACCAGGTCCGGCTTCACACCGAACGCGACCAGCGCCCTCGCGGTCTGCTCGCCCACCGCAGCCACCTTGATACCCGCAAAAGCCCGAGCGTCAAGGCCGTACTCCTCGAACTTCTCCCGGACCGCCTTCACCGCGTTGACCGAGGTGAACGCGATCCACTCGTAGCGGCCCGTCACCAGGCCCTTGACCGCACGCTCCATCTGCTGGGGCGTACGCGGCGGCTCCACCGCGATCGTCGGGACCTCGTGCGGCACGGCGCCGTAGGACCGGAGTTGGTCGGAGAGCGACGCCGCCTGCTCCTTCGTACGCGGCACGAGCACCTTCCAGCCGAACAGCGGCTTGGACTCGAACCACGACAGCTGGTCGCGCTGGGCGGCGGCGGAACGCTCGCCGACCACGGCTATGACCGGCCGGCCGCCGTCCGGCGACGGCAGCACCTTCGCCTGCTTCAGCGTCTGCGCGATCGTGCCGAGCGTGGCCGTCCAGGTGCGCTGGCGGGTCGTCGTACCGGCGACGGTGACCGTCAGGGGGGTGTCCGGCTTGCGGCCCGCCGAGACCAGCTCGCCCGCCGCCGCGGCCACCGAGTCGAGGGTGGTCGAGACGACGACCGTGCCGTCGGAGGCGCCCACCTCCGTCCAGCAGCGGTCGGAGGCGGTCCGGGCATCCACGAAACGGACGTCCGCGCCCTGCGCGTCCCGCAGCGGCACACCCGCGTACGCGGGCACGCCGACCGCCGCCGCGACACCGGGGACGACCTCGAAGGGCACTCCGGCGGCGGCGCAGGCGAGCATTTCCTCGGCCGCGTACGTATCAAGTCCCGGGTCCCCGGACACCGCACGCACGACCCGCCTGCCGCCCCGCGCAGCCTCCATGACAAGATGAGCGGCATCCCGGGCAGGAGACGGGGCAGCGGCGGTTGTTGACGTGCCGTCAACGACCGTGAGCTGCGGCGTGCCCGTGCCCGGTGGCGACACCGAGGAAAGGTCCGCGTCCGTTCGCAGGACGGAGACGCCCTGTCGGGCGTGCGTCCGGATCACGTCGAGCACCTCGTGCTCGGCGATCAGGACGTCCGCGTTCGACAGCGCCTCCACGGCGCGCAGAGTCAGCAGCCCCGGATCCCCGGGTCCGGCACCGAGGAAGGTGACGTGCCCGTGTTCAAGGCCGGCGGGAAGGGTGGTGGGGCTCAATGTGCTCGCTCCCCCATCAGACCGGCCGCGCCCTGGGCGAGCATCTCGGTGGCGAGTTCGCGACCGAGTGCCGTCGCCCGGTCGTGCGTCTGGGGCACGGGACCGGTGGTGGACAGCTGCACCGTGCGGGTGCCGTCGGTCGTGCCGACGACGCCGCGCAGGCGCATTTCCTTGACAATCTGCCTGTCGGCCTGGGAGTCCCCCCGCTCGAGCGGAGCCGAGAGTGGGGGAAGGTCGGCCAGCGCGCCCACAGGTGCGCTGCAGCCGGCCTCCAGGGCGGCGAGCAGTGACCGCTCGGCGGTGACGGCGACCCGCGTGAACGGGTCGTCGAGCTCACCGAGCGCCGCGATGAGGTCCGCGCGGTCCGCGGCACACTCGATCGCCAGGGCCCCCTGGCCGGGGGCGGGCAAAACCGTGTCGACCGACAGGAAGTCGGTGACCTCGTCGATCCGGCCGATCCGGCTCAGTCCGGCGGCGGCCAGCACCACCGCGTCCAGTTCGCCGTCGTGCACGTACCGGATGCGGGTGTCCACGTTGCCGCGGATCGGGACCGTCTCGATGTCCAGGCCGTGGGCGCGCGCGTACGCGTTCAGCTGCGCCATGCGGCGCGGCGAGCCGGTGCCTATGCGCGCCCCGCGGGGCAGGTCGGTGAACTTGAGGGCGTCCCGCGCGACCATCACGTCCCGCGGGTCCTCGCGCACCGGTATGGCGGCCAGGACCAGTTCCTCGGGCTGCGTGGTCGGCAGGTCCTTGAGCGAATGAACCGCGAAGTCGACCTCGCCCCTGATCAGCGCGTCACGCAGCGCCGTGACGAACACGCCGGTGCCGCCGATCTGCGCGAGCGCCTCGCGGGAGACATCGCCGTACGTGGTGATCTCGACCAGCTCGACGGGGCGTCCGGTCACCCGGCGGACGGCCTCCGCCACCTGGCCGGACTGGGCCATGGCGAGCTTGCTCCGCCTGGTCCCCAGTCTCAGTGCCTTCTCAGTCATGCCGGTCGGTCCTTCTCGTCTGTGCTGTTCACGGCCCGGGAGACGGCGGCCACCGTCTCGGGGTCGAGGTCGAACAGGGTGCGCAGCGCGTCCGCGTACCCGGCGCCGCCGGGCTCGGCCGCGAGCTGCTTGACCCGTACGGTCGGCGCGTGCAGCAGCTTGTCGACGACCCGGTGCACGGCCTGCCGGATCTCGCCGCGCTGGCGTTCGTCCAGGTCGGGCAGGCGGCCGTCGAGCCGCGCTATCTCACCGGCGACCACGTCGGCGGCCATGGTGCGCAGCGCGACCACGGTCGGCGTGATGTGCGCCGCCCGCTGGGCCGCCCCGAAGGCCGCGACCTCGTCGGAGACGATACGCCGGACCTGGTCGACGTCGGCCGCCATCGGCGCGTCGGCGGAGGCCTCCGCGAGCGACTCGATGTCCACCAGGCGCACCCCGGCCAGCCGGTGCGCGGCCGCGTCGATGTCGCGGGGCATGGCCAGGTCGAGGAGGAACAGGGAGGGCGCGGGCCGCGGTACGTCGGCGACCGGCTCGGGCTTGCGCCGCTCGGGGATGCGGCCGACGGTGGCGGCGAGCGCGGCGAGCGCGGTGATCAGCTCGGCGTCCGCCTCGGGGGTGCGGCGCTCCCGGCGGTCGACCGTGCCGCCCGCGGCCCAGGCCGCGTGCTGCTCCAGGGTGGCCGCGTCCATGCCGGCCACCGCGGCCTCGCCCATGAGGGAGAAGCCGGGCTGCGCGGCGGCGAGGTCCAGGGGGCAGTTCTCGTCGTTGCCGACGCCGGCGGGCGGCAGCGCCTTGGTCCTGGCGGAGGTACGGGCGCTGTCGGCGATCTCGGCGGCGGGGGCGCCGGTGCGGCCCTCGACCGCCTGGGCGACCGCCTCCGCCGTGAGCACCAGGCCCGTCGCCCCGGTGCAGGAGACGACGACGTCGGCACGTGTCAGCTCGCCCGGCACGGCGTCCATCCGTACCGCGCGGGCGGTCACCGCGTTGTCCTCGGCCTCCGCCAGGATCTGGGCGAGCCGCTCGGCGCGCTCGAAGGTGCGGTTGGCGACGACGATCTCGGCGACCCCGGCGCGCGCGAGCGTGGCGGCGGCCAGCGAGGACATCGAGCCGGCGCCGATGACCAGCGCCTTCCTGCCCTGCGCCCAGGCGGTGACCTCGGTCCCTACGGCGAGCTGCGCCATACCGAAGGTGACCAGGGACTGCCCGGCGCGGTCGATGCCGGTCTCGGAGTGGGCGCGCTTGCCGACCCGGAGGGCCTGCTGGAAGAGGTCGTTCAGCAGGCGGCCGGCGGTGTGCAGCTCCTGCGCCCTGGCCAGGGAGTCCTTGATCTGGCCGAGGATCTGTCCCTCGCCGACGACCATCGAGTCCAGCCCGCAGGCCACCGAGAACAGGTGGTGGACGGCGCGGTCCTCGTAGTGCACGTACAGGTAGGGAGTCAGCTCCTCCAGGCCGACCCCGCTGTGCTGGGCAAGCAGCGTGGACAGCTCGGCGACACCGGCGTGGAACTTGTCCACGTCGGCGTACAGCTCGATGCGGTTGCAGGTGGCGAGCACCGCGGCCTCGGTGGCGGGTTCGGCGGCGACCGTGTCCTGCAGCAGCTTGATCTGGGCGTCCGCGCCCAGCGCGGCCCGCTCCAGCACGCTCACGGGGGCACTGCGGTGACTCAGCCCGACGACGAGGAGACTCATGCCGGCATCACGGCGGGTACGTCCCCGTCGGGCCCCTGGTCGGCGGAATCGTCGGCGGACGCGCCACGGGACGCGGCGGCCGGCAGGGCGCCGTCGCCGGCCGCGGTCTCCTCGCCGGCCTTGCGCTGCTCGTGGAAGGCGAGGATCTGAAGTTCGATCGAGAGGTCGACCTTGCGCACGTCGACGCCGTCCGGGACGGACAGCACGGTCGGCGCGAAGTTCAGGATGGAGGTCACCCCGGCGGCCACGAGCCGGTCGCAGACCTGCTGGGCGACGCCGGCGGGGGTGGCGATCACACCGATGGACACCCCGTTGTCCTTGATGATCTTCTCGAGTTCGTCGGTGTGCTGCACGGGGATGCCCGCGACAGGCTTGCCGGTGAGACCGGGGTCGGCGTCGATGAGCGCGGCGACCCGGAAGCCACGGGAGGCGAACCCGCCGTAGCCCGCGAGGGCGGCGCCGAGGTTACCGATACCGACGATGACAACCGGCCAGTCCTGGGTCAGGCCGAGTTCACGGGAGATCTGGTAGACGAGATACTCCACGTCGTAGCCGACACCGCGCGTTCCGTAGGAACCCAGGTACGAGAAGTCCTTGCGCAGCTTGGCGGAGTTGACCCCCGCCGCCGCGGCCAGCTCCTCGGAGGAGACCGTGGGCACCGAGCGCTCCGACAGTGCGGTCAGGGCTCGGAGGTACAGCGGAAGGCGGGCGACGGTGGCCTCGGGAATCCCTCGGCTACGGGTCGCCGGTCGGTGTGTTCGGCCAGTTGCCACGGTGCTCCTGCGGGTAGAGCGGGGCTTCGGGCGGTCGTACGTCCCCGGACCGCCCCGTCGAATGCAGGCTATGTCTTTGTGAACGCGTGCACAAAGATGGTGTCCGATTTGCCCGGCAGAAGTGACCGGGGTCACGCATCTTTCGCGCCCTCGGCGGGAACTGGCGGATACACACCGCCGCTCCTTCATTACTGGGGGCAAAACCTCACACTCTCCTCACAAATCCCGCCCCCGAGACCAGACCACCGTTGATCCTAAGCGACTTTCGGGATCAGTTGGACTACTCGGTCAGTGCCCGGCGCAGTCGCTCCTCGTTCACGCGCCAGAAGGTGTGCTGTTCACCGTCGATCAGTACGACCGGGATCTGCTCCCAGTACTGGTCGTACAGGGAACGGTCCTCGGTGATGTCCTTCCGCTCCCAGGGCACCCCGAGTTCCCCGCACACCTTCTCGATCACGACCTGCGCGTCGTCGCAGAGATGACAACCCGGCTTGCGGATCAGAGTGACCAATCGCTCACGGGGCTCGGCCTTGCGGCGGAAGAGTGGACTCATACCGGCCATTCTCGCGCGCCCGGCGGAGCGTCTCCGCCCTCTTCTTTAACGGCTCGGTCGCGCAGAGTTCACGCCCTTCGAACGTCTCGGCTCCGGAACCACCGAACGGACTGGCTATGCTCACGACATGGCCGCTCTCGGATGGCTCACTCCCCGAAGGCGCTCCGCCACGGCGCGGAGCGTGTTGGCAGGCGAGGCCTCGGCGGAGGCCGCCCGCAAGTCCTCGCAGGAAGCCGAGGAGGCACAGGCGGCTGCGCTCGCCGCCGCGGCGGAACCCGAGTTCCCGGTGCCGGGCGACGACAAGGCGGCTGCCTTCTTCGACCTCGACAACACCGTGATGCAGGGCGCCGCTTTGTTCCACTTCGGCCGGGGCCTCTACAAGCGGAAGTTCTTCGAGACCCGCGACCTCGCCAGGTTCGCCTGGCAGCAGGCATGGTTCCGGCTGGCCGGCGTCGAGGACCCGGAGCACATGCAGGACGCCCGGGACTCGGCGCTGTCCATCGTCAAGGGTCACCGCGTCGCCGAGCTGGAGACCATCGGCGAGGAGATCTACGACGAGTACATGGCGGACCGCATCTGGCCCGGCACCCGCGCCCTCGCGCAGGCCCACCTGGACGCGGGCCAGAAGGTCTGGCTGGTGACCGCTGCCCCGGTGGAGATCGCCCAGGTCATCACCCGCCGCCTCGGTCTCACCGGCGCGCTCGGCACGGTCGCGGAGTCCGTCGGCGGCGTCTACACCGGCAGGCTGGTCGGCGAGCCCCTGCACGGCCCGGCCAAGGCGGAGGCGGTCCGCGCCCTGGCCGCGGCGGAGGGCCTGGACCTCTCCCGCTGCGCCGCGTACAGCGACAGCCACAACGACATTCCGATGCTGTCCCTGGTCGGCCACCCCTACGCCATCAACCCGGACACCAAGCTGCGCAAGCACGCCCGCGAGAAGGACTGGCGCCTGCGGGACTACCGCACCGGCCGCAAGGCGGCGAAGGTGGGCATCCCGGCGGCTGCGGGCGTGGGCGCGGTCGCCGGTGGCACCGCGGCGGCCATCGCGCTGAGCCGGCGACGCCGGTAGCGCCGAGCGCGGGTCCGTCGCGGCCCACGCGCGGTTCGACGCGCCGGGGGCGATCCGGCGCACCATCCGTGGTTCGATGCGCCCGAATTATGCCGCGGCCATTTCAACACGCCCCGTACTTCACCGAAACCTGCCCTTTTTCGGTCAACAACCGATCAACCTGCGGAACTTGATAGGGCGCCAATCGGTAACAGATGCGACGCAACTGATGATTTGAGCAACTCGGTGTAGCAGTGCCTGCACGAAGCGTTATTCTCCTCAGACGCAAACCGGTACCTCTCCGTCGCTACGACGGGTGAAAGGTTCCGCACTGCACGTGATGGAAGCTCTGCCTCTGGGAGTCCCGTGTACCCACACGTCGGGGTTGACGCCTCGGGCCTGGCTACGCTGCGCGCAACAGTCGCATCGGTCAAAGACGCGCTGCGCGGCCTGGTCCCCACCGCGTACGCCGTCCCCGCCTTCGCCGCCGCCGCGCCCGTCGGCCCGTGCTACGCCCTGGCCGAGGGCAGCGCCGCGGTCGGCAGACGAGGGCGTTCCACGGGCGCCGCCACCGCCCGCCGTCCGGCCGCCGACAGCGACAGCGCCCGGATGATGGACCTGGTCGAACGCGCCCAGGCGGGGGAGGCCGAGGCCTTCGGACGGCTGTACGACCAGTACAGCGACACGGTCTACCGGTACATCTACTACCGCGTAGGCGGCCGCGCGACCGCCGAGGACCTGACGAGCGAGACCTTTCTGCGGGCCCTCAGGAGGATCGGCACCTTCACCTGGCAGGGCCGCGACTTCGGGGCGTGGCTGGTGACGATCGCCCGGAACCTCGTCGCCGACCACTTCAAGTCCAGCCGCTTCCGGCTCGAGGTCACCACCGGCGAGATGCTGGACGCCAACGAGGTCGAGCGCTCGCCGGAGGACTCCGTCCTGGAGTCGCTGTCGAACGCCGCGCTCCTCGACGCCGTGCGCCGGCTCAACCCGCAGCAGCAGGAGTGCGTCACGCTCCGTTTCCTCCAGGGCCTCTCGGTCGCCGAGACGGCCCGGGTCATGGGCAAGAACGAGGGCGCCATCAAGACCCTCCAGTACCGCGCCGTCCGCACGCTCGCCCGGCTCCTGCCGGACGACGCCCGCTGAAAACCGCGCGAGCCGCTCCGACCGCTGTAGGCAACACTCAACTCACTTACAGTGAAAGCCGGTTGTCATTCCGCTTCGATCGTCCGCCGTCCGTAACCCAAGTGCCGCGCCAGTCGTTGTGCGGGATACAGGCTCCCTGTGGTCACGTCCTGGCCGACCCTGATCGCTCGATCGTGTGGAAGTGGTCGTGGGCGTGCAACCCTCAGGACCCCCTGGGGAGTCGACCGTCATGACGAGAGGAGGTGCCGCCAGTGATCGCGAACGTATCGGCGCACCGGCGGGCGAACGCCTTCGCCCAGGCCCTGGAGGAGCAGTCCGACCGGGACACGGCGGCCGAGCAGTCCGCAGCAGAGGCGGCTTCGCCGCCGACGGCCGAGGAACAGACCGAGCGGGGCGAGCTGCTGGCCCTCGCGGCGGGCCTCGGCGCACTGCCGAAGCCGCAGCTCGACCCCGACGTCAAGGTCGTCCAGCGCGCGCAGCTCGTGGCCGCGATGGAGGCCATGTTCCGTGAGGGAGCCGGGGCGGCGGATGCATCGGTACCGGATCAGCGGTCCCACCGCGCCAAGGGGGCGCACCGGGCGAGCCCGCTGGGCAAACTCCGGCCGCGTTCGAGGCTGACCAAGGGCCTCGCGGCCGGCGGACTGAGCGTCGGCGTGGCCGCCGGAGCCTTCGGCGGGGTAGCCGCCGCCAGCTCCGACGCCCTGCCCGGCGACTCGCTCTACGGCCTCAAACGCGGCATCGAGGACTTCAAGCTCGACTACCTGAGCGACGGCAACGACCAGCGCGGGCAGACCTACCTCGACCAGGCCTCCACCCGGCTGAACGAGGCCCGTCGGCTCATGGAGCGCGGCCGCGGCGGCCACCTCGACCACGAGTCCATCGGCGAGATCCGCCGCACCCTCTCGGGGATGCAGCACGATGTCACCGAGGGCCACCGGCTGCTGCACGAGGCCTATGAGGCGGACCCCGGCTCCCTGGGCCCGATCCAGGCGCTCTCCGCCTTCTCCCGGTCCCACCGCGAGGCGTGGAGCGCGCTCAGCGACAAGCTGCCCGTGCAGCTCGGAGACGTCAAACAGCAGGTGTCGTCGGTCTTCGACGCCATAGACCAGGAGGTCGCCCCGCTGCAGTCCCTGCTCCCGCAGCCCCCCTCCCAGGGCGGCGACGGCAAGCACCGGGGCTCCGGCCCGGCGTCCACCGGCTCCGCCGGCACCCACCGGTCGACCACGCCCAGTGCCTCCGGCGACACCCCGTCCTCCGGCGGGCACACGAGCAGCGGCAACCCGAGCGGCTCCGCCACCGCCAGCGCCGGCGAAGGCCTGCTCGGCGGCAGCACGGGCGGCCTGCTCGACCCGCCGAAGACCGGCAGCGGCAGCGGCACGCCGTCCACCAGCAAGCCTCCGACGAGCGTCCCGGACATCACCCTTCCCCCGCTCCTCCCGGGCCTCCTGCCCGGGCTGGGCATCGACAACCAGGAAGCGAACTAGCGCCGGACGGTACGACGGTGGGGCGCCCCTTTCCGAGCAGGGGCGCCCCTTCGTCGTACCAACGGACCGGCCGGGAGACCGGCTCTCAGAAGAACACCGACCTGCGCTGCACCAGCAGCTTGTACAGCGTGTGCTGGATCTGTTCGCGGACCTGGTCGGTGAGGTTGAACATCAGCATCGGGTCCTCGGCGGCCTCCGGCGGATAGCCGTCCGTCGGGATGGGCTCGCCGAACTGGATCGTCCACTTGGTCGGCAGGGGAATCGCGCCCAGCGGGCCGAGCCACGGGAAGGTCGGCGTCAGCGGGAAGTACGGGAAGCCCAGCACCCGGGCGAGCGTCTTCGCGTTGCCGATCATCGGGTAGATCTCCTCGGCCCCGACGATCGAGCAGGGAATGATCGGCGCGCCCTGTCGCAGCGCGGTCGAGACGAAGCCGCCACGGCCGAACCGCTGCAGCTTGTACCGCTCGCCGAAAGGTTTCCCGATGCCCTTGAAGCCTTCCGGCATCACCCCGACCAGCTCGCCCTGCGCGAGAAGCCGCTCGGCGTCCTCCGCGCAGGCCAGGGTGTGGCCCAGCTTGCGGGCCAGCTCGTTGACCACCGGCAGCACGAAGACCAGGTCGGCCGCGAGGAGCCGCAGATGCCGGTCCGCGGGGTGGTGGTCGTGCACCGCGACCTGCATCATCAGGCCGTCCAGCGGCAGCGTCCCGGAGTGGTTGGCGACGATCAGCGCCCCGCCCTTGGCCGGGATGTTCTCGATGCCCTTCACCTCGACCCGGAAGTACTTCTCGTACACCGGCCGCAGCAGCGACATCAGGACCTGGTCGGTCAGCTCCTCGTCGAAACCGAAGTCGTCGACCTCGTAGTCCCCGGTCAGCCGGCGCCGCAGAAAGGCCAGCCCGGCCGCCACGCGCCGCTCCAGGCCGCCGTCCCGTCCGCTGGACCCCGACTGCTCCGGCGGCTTCTTCTCCCCGCTCACAGGCCCATCCTCCTGCGTGCGGGACCGTCCCGGCAGGGGCTGGACCTCCCCCAGCTCCCCGGCCTCGGCGAGCGCGCCGCGCCGGGTGCCCGTGCTCCGGCGCCGCGCCGGGCGCTGCGTGGCGCTCCCGCGGGACCGGTCGTCGTCGAACGGAATGACCTTGGCGTCCGCCATCGTTGCTGCGCTCCTCAGTTGGCGCTGTGCGTCGTGGGCCGGCCGCCGCCCGGCGCGGCCAGCGCGGCGATCCGGTCGACGGCCCCCGCGAGGGCCTCGGGCGGCAGCAGCCCCGGGCCTTGGCCGCGGGCGAAGTCCGCGAACGTGTCCGCCGTGGTGTACCTGGGCGTGAAGCCCAGCGTCTCGCGCATCTGGACGGTGTCCACCACCCGCCCGTGGGTCAGCAGCCGGATCTGCTCCGGCGAGAAGTCCGTCATACCCAGCGTACGGACCAGTGAGCCGGCCCACGTCACCGCGGGCAGCAGCAGCGGCACGGTGGGCCGCCCGAGTCGGCGGGAGCACTGCGAGAGCAGCAGCACACCGTCACCGGCGATGTTGAAGGTGCCGCTGTTGAGGGTGCCCCGGCGCGGCTCGTGCGAGGAGATCCGCAGCACCTCGATGACGTCGTCCTCGTGCGCGAACTGCAGCCGCGGGTCGTAGCCGAACACGGTCGGCAGGACCGGCAGCGCGAAGTACGAGGCGAGCGGGGTGTCGGCGGACGGGCCGAGGATGTTGGCGAACCGCAGCACGCACACGGCCACGTCCGGCCGCCGCCGCGCGAATCCCCGTACGTACCCCTCGACCTCGACGGTGTCCTTCGCGAACCCGCCGCTGGGCAGCGACTTGGCCGGGGTCGTCTCGGTGAACACGGCAGGGTCGCGGGGCGCGGACCCGTACACGTTGGTGCTGGACTTGATCACCAGCCGCTTCACGGTCGGCGACTTCTGGCAGGCGCCGAGGAGCTGCATGGTGCCGATGACGTTGGTCTCCTTGACCGTGGCCCGGTTGCCGCCGCCCAGCGCGGTGCCGGTCACGTCGAGGTGGACGACCGTGTCGGCGGCCGTCTCGGCGAGCACCCGGGCGATCGTCGGCTGCCGGATGTCGGCCTGGATGAAGTCGGCCCCGCCCAGATGGTGCGCGGGTGGCACCGCGTCCACCGCGACCACTCGGTCGACCTCCGGGTCCCGCTGGATCCGCCGCACGAACCGGCCGCCCAGCTGCCGGGCCACTCCGGTGACGAGCACGACCTTTCCCAAGATCAGCGCCTTCCTTCCCGCGTTACCGGTATCCCGCGTTCCCCGTGTGCGGCCAACCTATCCGGTGGACGTTGCGCTGTGATGACCGCCCACTGCACGAAGTGACGGAAATTCGCCCAACGGCCACGTGCGGGTGCCGGAACATGCCGGTGGCCCCCCACCACTGCGGGCGGGGGGCCACCGTGACACGCCTCTCGCGGCGCCGCTTACTTCTTGTTGCGGCGCTGAACGCGCGTGCGCTTGAGCAGCTTGCGGTGCTTCTTCTTGGCCATCCGCTTGCGCCGCTTCTTGATAACAGAGCCCACGACTACCCTCGCTCACTTCTCATCACTCGGTTGTTTGGGCGCCATGGGCCCACACGACCTACGAGGGGCTAGCCTACCCAACCGAGCGCCGAGGTCGTAATCGAGGGGGCTCCGGGGTCCCCCGGAGGAGGTGTCGTCAGGCCGTCTCCACCCCCACGTAGCTGTCGCGGAGGTACTCGTGTACCGCTTGCTCGGGGACACGGAAGGACCGTCCCACCCGGATCGCGGGCAGATGACCGCTGTGCACCAGGCGGTACACGGTCATCTTCGACACTCGCATCACCGTGGCTACCTCCGCCACGGTCAGGAACTGAACCTCGTTCAGAGGCCTCTCGCCAGCTGCACCCATGACACACCTGAACCTTCCGCACTCGACGGCCACCGGCTTCCCCTTCCGGTGACTCTTCGTCGTTGCGTGCTCACTCCCCAGACTAGGGGCGGGTGATGCGAGTGGGGAAGAGGTGCACCCATCGGCGGCCTACTGTGGCAGACAGGCCCGTTTGAGTACGTAGCGGGTGAGCGGGCGGTAGTAACTAGACCGCACGCCATCATCAAGTGGAACGACGACGGACACGGCTCCCTCCGCCTCACCCACGAACAGTGCGGGATCATCGGTGTCGGCGAGCCCGATCGCCTCGAACCCCAGCTGACCTGCGCCGCAGACCCATCCGTGATCCCCTACGACCAGTTCGGGCAGGGGCCCCTCGCCGGCCGCCGCGGCCTCCAGCACGACCCGAACCGGCAGTGGCGAATGGCTGTGCGCGCCCGGCTCACAACCGGGGCGCCCGAGCGACACCTCGTACGTAGTCGAGGTAGTGCGTGCGTAGACCGAACCGGGTCAATATGTCGACACAGCGACCCTGCGCGGGGGTGAGCACCTCACACCCCGCCGCCGAGAGCGCGTCCGCCAAGCCTGCGTAGAAGCCGAGCAGCGGCCGGGGGTGCCCGGTTCCGAACAGCACGGGCGCACCACGCAGGGCAACCTCCCGCAGCCGCCCCGCGAAGGAGTCCAGCGCGGCCAGCGTCCGCTCCGGGTCGATCATGTCCGGGCCCGAAGTATGCCGGGGATCGGCCGAAACCCCGCACCGGTCCGCCATCAAGGCGAGCAGTTCCCGTTGTGCCCAGGGCCTTTCCGGATCAATCCCGATCAGCGCCCGGGGGTCCCGCGCCGCGAACAGCCGATAGCTCCGCAGACTCTCCTCCCGTGAGGTCCCCACCACCCCGGCAAGCCGCGCGGCCAGCAGATGCGCACGGAGGTCGGCGGGGGTCAACACGGATGCGATGGTGACTCATTGGGGGCACCCGAGGAGCCGGAACCGGGGGAAGTCCGCACGGTTGGCCTAACGGACGCCCGCCCGGCCGGTGATCACGGGAGCAGTCCGCGCAACGGGAACGCGGCCCGCCGGGTCGCCAGCACCGCCTGGTCGAGCCGGTCGGCGGGGTCGTAACCCTCCTCCCACGCCGCCCACGACACCGGCCACCGCCCGTCGGTCATCCGCTGCGGCCCCAACTGCCGGGTCCGGGCGTACACTTCCTGCCGCCATCCCTCCGGGATCATCGACTCCGGCGCGACCGGCTTGCCCGCGGCGATCCCCACCAGATGCGTCCAGGACCGCGGTACGACATCCACCACCGCGTAGCCCCCGCCCCCCAGCGCGACCCACTTCCCGTCGGCGTACTCGTGCGCCAGCTCGTGACACGCCACCTGCACCGCCCGCTGTGCGTCCAGCGACACCGCCAGGTGCGCCAGCGGATCCTCGAAGTGCGTGTCGGCACCGTGCTGCGAGACGAGCACCTGCGGCCGGAAGTCCGCGAGCAGCTCCGGCACCACCGCGTGGAACGCCCGCAGCCACCCCGCGTCCCCGGTGCCCGCCGGCAGCGCCACATTCACCGCGGCGCCCTCCCCGGCGCCCGCGCCCGTCTCCTGCGGCCACCCGGTCTGCGGGAACAACGTCCGGGGATGCTCGTGCAGCGAGATCGTCAGCACGCGGGGGTCCTCCCAGAACGCGGCCTGCACCCCGTCCCCGTGATGCACGTCCACGTCCACGTACGCGACCCGCTCGGCCCCCAGCTCCAGCAGCCGTGCGATGGCCAGCGCCGCGTCGTTGTAGATGCAGAACCCGGACGCGCCCCCCGGCATCGCGTGGTGCAGACCGCCGGTGAAGTTCACGGCGTGCTCGGCGTCCCCGCGCCACACCGCCTCCGCGGCCCCCACCGACTGCCCCGCGATCAGCGCGGACACCTCGTGCATCCCGGAGAACGCGGGATCGTCGAGCGTACCGAGCCCGTACGCCCCGTCGGCCGCCGCCGGATCGGCGGACGCGGCCTTCACGGCGTCGATGTAGTCCTCCCGGTGGACCAGCCGCAGGGTCGACTCCCCGGCCGGTTTCGCCGTGACGACCGCCATCTCCCGGTCGAGCCCGAAGGCGCCCACCAGTTTCCGGGTCAGTGCCAGCCGGACCGGATCCATCGGATGGTCCGGGCCGAAGTCATAGCCCGTTACTGCCTCGTCCCACATCAGCTGTGCGCGGCCGCTCATGCCCGCCACCGTATCGGTCAGGTTGAGCCGCGAACGACCTGGCGTACACCAACGTCACCAGCACCAACACCATCGGCACAAGCATCGCCCCGCGATAGCTCCACGCATCGCCGAGCGCCCCCACCAACGGCGAACCGACCAGGAAGCCGACGTAATTGAAGATGTTGAGCCGCGCGACGGCCGCGTCCGAAGCACCGGGGAACAGCCGCCCCGCCGCCGCGAACGTCTGCGGCACCAGCACACACAGCCCCACGCCCAGAAGCGTGAACCCGAGCATCCCGACCCACGCGCCGGGCGCCGAGGCCACCACCGCGAACCCGCCGGCCGCCACCAGCGTCCCGAGCCGTACGACCGCCACCGCCCCGAACCGCCGCACCCCGACGTCCCCGATGGTCCGGCCCAGCAGCGTGGTCACCATGTACACGTTGTACGGCACGGTGGCCAACTGCTCCGAGCTGCCCAGCACGTCCTTCAGGTACTTCGCGCTCCAGTTGGAGACGGTCGAGTCCCCGATGTAGGCGAAGGTCATCACCAGGCACAGCGGCAGCAGCAGCTTGAAGACCACGCCTCCTCCGCCGCCGCCCTGCTCCTCGCCCGCCGGCGCCGGGTCCCCGTCGACGTACCACCGGCTCCCCACCAGCGTCGCCGGCAGCAGCACGGCCACCACCGGCAGATACGACACCCACAGCGCGAGCTGCCAGTGCGCCCCGACCCACGCCAGCGAGGCCCCGACGATCCCGCCCAGGCTGTAGGCGGCGTGGAAGCTGAGCATGATGCTGCGCCCGTAGGTGCGTTGCAGGCTCACCCCGAGCATGTTCATGGAGGCGTCCAGCGCCCCGACGGACAGCCCGAACACGCCCAGTGCCACCGCCAGCGCGGCCACCTGCTCCTGCCCGCCCGCCCCGGCGCCGAGCAGCGCCAGCAGTACCACCGGCTGGGACCAGCGCAGCAGCCGGCTGGGCCGCACCCGCCGCACCAGCCGCTCGGTGGTGACACTGCCGACGCCGGCGAGGATCGGCACGGCGGCCAGGAAGACCGGCAGCAGCGCGTCGGACACGCCGTACCGGTCCTGGATGGCGGGGATCCGTGTCACCAGCAGGGCGAAGGTGGCGCCCTGGGCGAAGAAGCTGAACGCCAGCGAGGCCCTACCGCGCCGCAGCACATCGGTCATGGCGGCGAGCGTAGGGCCCCGGGCTACCTGTGGGTAGATCCAGCAAAAGATGAATTTCCTTCAGCTTCACCGGCCACTCGGGCCGGCGTCACGCGGCGACGGCGACCGCGGGCTCCTCGGTCCGGCCCGCCTCCGCGCCCAGCATGTGCTCCATGGGTGCGACGGCCAGGCCGCCGCCGACCACGACGGCGATCAGGATGGCGCCGATCATGATGACGGTGCCGAGCCACACCATGGTGTCCACGGGGATCGTGTACGCGCCCACCACCCGCACGACGCACTCGGCGAACAGCACCACGCCCCAGACCGCGGAGAACACCCGCTCCTTGCGCAGGAAGTACGCCGAGTCGGCCGCCGCCCCCGACGTCAGCCGCTGCCAGGCGGCCTCCTTGGCCGGGTCGCCCTTGATGAGGAAGGGCTTCATGCCGGCGGTCATCATCGGCTTCCCGAGCACGACGGAGACAAGGATCCCGATGGCGATCGTGCTGCTGATGCCGCTGTCCTTGGCGAGCATCAGCCGCGGGTCGCCGGAGACGAAGCTCAGCAGCAGCGAGACGACGTTGACGCCCAGGATCAGACCGGCCAGGGCGTTGGTCCGCCGCTCCCTGACCAGGCCCCACGCGGTCCGCAGGGCCGGGACCACACTGCTCCAGGCGAGCGCCGCGAAGACGCTCATCCCGAAGCCGTCCTTGAGGACGTAGTACGAACCGAGCGGCACCGCCACGTCCACGATCAGCGGCTTGAAGTTGTCCAGCACGCTCGGGTTCTGCGTCTGCTGCTTGCTCCGGCCCTGGGCCCCCGTGTCCTTCGTCATGCCCTCAGCTTCGCCGCCGGCGGGGGCCCGCCGGTAGAAACAACCGTCCGGACGTCCGCATGACAATTGTCAGGCACCGGCCGGTGGCACCGGTCATACCAGCAGGTCGGCCAACTCCCCCATGGTGGAGAACAGTTGGTTCGCCCCCGTGAGCCGCGCGGCCGGCGTCATGGCGGTGAAGCCGTACACGTCCATCCCGGCCGCCACGGCCGCCTGGACGCCCAGCGGGGAGTCCTCCACGACCACGCACCGCTCCGGCGCGACCCCCATCCGCTCGGCCGCGTACAGGAAGAGGTCCGGCTCCGGCTTGCCCCGCCCCACGTCCTGGGAGCTGAAGATCCGCTCCTCCTGGAACCACCGGTCGAGCCCGGTGGTCCGGTGCCCCACCCGGATCCGCTCATGGCTTCCGGAGGAGGCCACGCAGTACGGCGTCCCGTCCGCGGCCAGCTTCTCCAGAACGCCGGCCACCCCGGGCACGGGCTGCAACTCCCGCTCGAACGCGGCGAAGACACGCGCGTGGAACACGTCGTCGAAGCCGTCCGGCAGCCGCTGCCCCGTCCGCTCCAGGACCAGCTCATGGATCCTGTGCATCGCCGACCCCATGTAGTCGCGCAGCGAGTCCTCGTACGACGTGGGATGGCCCAGCTCGGTCAGATAGGCGGCCAGGTGCCGATTGGAAATGGGCTCGCTGTCGGCGAGCACGCCGTCGTTGTCGAAGATGACCAGGTCATAGCGCATGAGGACAACCCTAAACGCAGAAAACCCCGCACCGGAATGGTGCGGGGTTCTCCCAAAGATTGTTCGGCGGTGTCCTACTCTCCCACAGGGTCCCCCCTGCAGTACCATCGGCGCTGTGAGGCTTAGCTTCCGGGTTCGGAATGTAACCGGGCGTTTCCCTCACGCTATGACCACCGAAACACTATGAAACTGACAACCAGCCATGTGTGGCACATGGGGCTGTTCGTGGTTTCAGAACCAACACAGTGGACGCGAGCAACTGAGGACAAGCCCTCGGCCTATTAGTACCGGTCACCTCCACCAGTTACCTGGCTTCCAGATCCGGCCTATCAACC
>NZ_JBSGDB010000055.1:28624-28974 GCF_053602155.1 Streptomyces sp. NPDC004561 | reverse complement strand
GATGCGGGAGCGTCCGCGACGCCGGGCATACGCAGGGCCCCGGAACCGGCGCAGGGGTTCCGGGGCCCGGTCAGGGAGCGGGCCGTCAGGCCCGTCCGCCGCGGCGGTCAGACACGCCGCAGCACGGCGACGACCTTGCCCAAAATAGTGGCGTCGTCACCGGGGATCGGCTCGTAGGCCGAGTTGTGCGGGAGGAGCCAGACGTGGCCGTCCTCGCGCTTGAAGCGCTTCACGGTGGCCTCGCCGTCGAGCATGGCGGCCACGATGTCACCGTTCTCGGCGACGGGCTGGCGGCGGACGGTGACCCAGTCACCGTCGCAGATCGCGGCCTCGATCATGGAGTCGCCGAC
>NZ_JBSGDB010000055.1:0-28614 GCF_053602155.1 Streptomyces sp. NPDC004561 | reverse complement strand
GCGGAGGTGTCGGTCTTGGAGGTGCGGTCGCCGTCCAGGCCCCGGTAGAGCCAGTAGTAGGTGGAGGCCGCGTTGCTCTTGGTGCCTGGAGTCGCCGACGACCTTGAGGACGAAGAGCTCGCCGTCACCGACGAGCTGGCGGGGGAGGGGGAAGACGTCCTCCACGGACTCCTCCGCGAGGATCGGGCCACCGGCGGCGATGCGGCCGACCAGCGGGACGTACGACGCGGCGGGCTTGCCGGCGGTGTCCGTGGGCTGCACCGTCACGGCCTGGTCGGAGCCGCGCACCTCGTACGCGCGCGGGCGGTGCGGGTCGCGGCGCAGGAAGCCCTTGCGCTCGAGTGCCATGAGCTGGTGCGCGACCGAGGAGGTGCTGGAGAGGCCGACGGCCTGGCCGATCTCCCGCATCGACGGCGGGTACCCCCGCCGCTGCACGGAATCCCTGATGACCTCGATCACCCGGCGCTGCCGGTCGGTGAGTCCGGAGCTGTCCGCCCGGATGCCTGGAGGTCGGCCCGGCAGAGAGCGCTTGTGCGCCTCGGGATTCGTGGCTTCGTTCATCGCGTGTACCGGCTCGACTCGGCCCTGGGAGCGGTCCTGGGCGGTGATGGTGGCACTGTCTGCGGTGGTGGTCACGTCGGCCCCTCTCGATGGTCTCCCTGCTGGACAACGGTAGTTGCTTTCGAAAGGTTGCGCCAAACACACGTTCGAGTGAAAAAGTGCGATTCACCGGACGCAATCATGTGTCTGGGTGTATGGCTGACGCGGCACCTGGCGGACAAAAGTGCTCATTGTTGTACTCTTCACCGCCGGGGTCGCTGACCTCGTGGGTTGCTTCCCCAGTCTGCCATCCGGAACCCGGCCTGCCGGGATGCGGGTCCCTTCTGTGCCGGAGTCCTACGCGTCCTCCGTGCGGCGCCCACGGTATCTCCGTAAATGCCACAGCGGTACGGTTCCGCGTCCGCGTGTTCCGGCGGGTCGCGGACACGGACCTGGCCGGCCGTTTTCCCGCGACACGCGACTCTGCCTCGGCGTATGGGTGAATCCCCACATCTAGTGGTTGGATGGCTACAGCAGCCCACAAGTTGTGGTCCCCCCGGTCCGAGACGGCTCGGCGATCGCTTATGCTTAGGGCTGCTTCGCGGGGCCCCTGGGTCCGGCGAGGCCATTGAGTCTGCTGTGAGGAGGGTTGGAGATCATGCACTGCCCCTTCTGCAGGCACCCCGACAGCCGCGTGGTCGACAGTCGTACGACCGACGACGGCACGTCGATCCGCAGGCGCCGCCAGTGCCCCGACTGCTCCCGTCGTTTCACGACCGTGGAGACGTGCTCGCTCATGGTGGTCAAGCGGTCCGGAGTCACCGAGCCTTTCAGCCGTACCAAGGTCATCAACGGCGTGCGCAAGGCATGCCAGGGGCGGCCTGTCACCGAGGACGCACTCGCCCAGCTCGGCCAGCGGGTCGAGGAGGCGGTGCGAGCGACCGGAAGCGCCGAGCTGACCACCCATGACGTGGGTCTGGCCATACTCGGCCCGTTGCAGGAGCTCGATCTCGTCGCCTATCTGCGATTCGCCTCCGTGTACCGGGCGTTCGACTCGCTCGAGGACTTCGAGGCCGCCATCGCGGAGCTGAGGCAGGCGACCGGAGGCCCCGCCGCGAACGACGAGGACGCGGAGACGGGGCGCCAGGAACGCGATCGCGGGCGCGGCGGGACCACCCAGGTCCCCGTGCCCGCCCACGCCGCCGACTGACCAGCAGGGCGGAAACCGGGGGGAGGCCCGGGTTCCGGCCGGGAAGCGGCGACCGAAGACCTGTTGCGGGTGGCAGTTGAGGGTGCCCGCAACACAAGACAGAACACCGTGCCACGGGAACAAACGAGGCACTTCAGGGCGTTTTTGCCCGTACAGGGAGGCGGCATGACAGAGACGGCGAGCGGTCCCGCACGAGGTTCCCGAGCCAAGGGCGGCAAGGCGGGAAACAAGGGACTGCAGATCGAGCGCATCCACACCACCCCCGGCGTACACCCGTACGACGAGGTGAGCTGGGAGCGCCGTGACGTCGTCATGACCAACTGGCGCGACGGCTCGGTCAACTTCGAGCAGCGCGGCGTCGAGTTCCCCGACTTCTGGTCGGTGAACGCGGTCAACATCGTCACCAGCAAGTACTTCCGGGGTGCCGTCGGCACCCCGCAGCGCGAGACCAGCCTCAGGCAGCTGATCGACCGCATCGTGAAGACGTACCGGAAGTCCGGCGAGGACAACAAGTACTTCGCCTCGCCCGCCGACGCGGAGATCTTCGAGCACGAGCTGGCGTACGCCCTCCTGCACCAGATCTTCAGCTTCAACAGCCCCGTCTGGTTCAACGTCGGCACGCCGCAGCCCCAGCAGGTATCCGCCTGCTTCATCCTGTCCGTCGACGACTCCATGGAGTCGATCCTCGACTGGTACAAGGAAGAGGGCATGATCTTCAAGGGCGGCTCCGGCGCCGGCCTGAACCTCTCCCGGATCCGCTCCTCCAAGGAGCTGCTGTCCTCGGGCGGCAACGCCTCCGGTCCGGTCTCCTTCATGCGTGGCGCCGACGCCTCCGCCGGCACCATCAAGTCCGGTGGTGCCACCCGCCGCGCCGCCAAGATGGTCGTGCTCGACGTCGACCACCCCGACATCGAGGACTTCATCCAGACCAAGGTCAGCGAGGAGGAGAAGATCCGCGTCCTGCGCGACGCGGGCTTCGACATGGACCTGGGCGGCGACGACATCGCGTCCGTCCAGTACCAGAACGCCAACAACTCGGTCCGCGTGAACGACGAGTTCATGACGGCGGTCGAGGGCGGCGGCAAGTTCGGCCTGCGCGCCCGTATGACCGGTGAGGTCATCGAGGAGGTCGACGCCAAGGCGCTCTTCCGCAAGATCGCCGAGGCCGCGTGGGCCTGCGCCGACCCGGGCATCCAGTACGACGACACGATCAACAACTGGCACACCTGCCCCGAGTCCGGCCGGATCACCGCGTCGAACCCGTGCAGCGAGTACATGCACCTGGACAACACGTCCTGCAACCTGGCCTCGCTGAACCTGATGAAGTTCCTCAAGGACGACGGCAAGGGCAGCCAGTCCTTCGAGACCGAGCGCTTCCAGAAGGTCGTCGAGCTGGTCATCACCGCGATGGACATCTCGATCTGCTTCGCGGACTTCCCGACCCAGAAGATCGGCGAGAACACGCGCGCGTTCCGCCAGCTCGGCATCGGCTACGCCAACCTCGGCGCCCTGCTGATGGCCACCGGTCACGCCTACGACTCCAACGGCGGCCGCGCCCTGGCCGGCGCCATCACCTCCCTGATGACGGGTACGGCCTACCGTCGTTCCGCCGAACTGGCCGCGGTCGTCGGCGCGTACGACGGCTACGCCCGCAACGCCGACGCCCACCAGCGCGTCATGAAGCAGCACGCCGACGCCAACGGCACGGCCGTCCGCATGGACGACCTGGACACCCCGGTGTGGGCCGCCGCCACGGAGGCCTGGCAGGACGTCGTCCGTCTCGGTGAGAAGAACGGTTTCCGTAACTCCCAGGCGTCCGTCCTCGCCCCGACCGGCACCATCGGTCTGGCGATGTCCTGCGACACCACCGGTGTCGAGCCCGACCTGGCGCTCGTGAAGTTCAAGAAGCTGGTCGGCGGCGGCTCGATGCAGATCGTCAACGGCACCGTCCCGCAGGCCCTGCGCCGCCTGGGCTACCAGGAGGAGCAGATCGAGGCGATCGTCGCCCACATCGCCGAGAACGGCAATGTGATCGACGCCCCCGGCCTCAGGCACGAGCACTACGAGGTGTTCGACTGCGCCATGGGCGAGCGCGCCATCTCCCCGATGGGCCACGTCCGCATGATGGCCGCGATCCAGCCCTGGATCTCCGGCGCCATCTCCAAGACGGTCAACATGCCCGAGACGGCGACCGTCGAGGAGGTCGAGGAGATCTACTACGAGGCCTGGAAGCTCGGCGTCAAGGCGCTCGCGATCTACCGGGACAACTGCAAGGTCGGCCAGCCGCTGTCGGCCAAGAAGAAGGAGACCGAGAAGAAGGCCGAGCTGCCCGCGGCCGTCGAGCCCAAGCTCGAGAAGGTCGTCGAGTACCGCCCGGTCCGCAAGCGCCTCCCCAAGGGCCGTCCCGGCATCACCACGTCCTTCACGGTCGGTGGTGCCGAGGGCTACATGACCGCCAACTCCTACCCGGACGACGGTCTCGGCGAGGTCTTCCTGAAGATGTCCAAGCAGGGTTCGACCCTCGCCGGCATGATGGACGCCTTCTCCATCGCCGTCTCCGTCGGTCTGCAGTACGGCGTTCCGCTGGAGACGTACGTCTCGAAGTTCACCAACATGCGCTTCGAGCCGGCCGGTATGACGGACGACCCGGACGTGCGGATGGCGCAGTCGATCGTCGACTACATCTTCCGCCGCCTGGCGCTGGACTTCCTGCCCTTCGAGACCCGCTCCGCGCTCGGCATCCACTCGGCCGAGGAGCGCCAGCGTCACCTGGAGACCGGCTCCTACGAGCCGAACGAGGACGAGGTCGACGTCGAGGGCCTGGCCCAGTCCGCGCCGCGCGCGCAGGAGCTGAAGGCCGTCGCCACGCCGAAGGCCGAGTCCGAGGCGGCCAAGCCCGCCCCGAAGCAGGCCCACACCAGCGCCGAGCTGGTGGAGATGCAGATGGGCATCCAGGCCGACGCCCCGCTGTGCTTCTCCTGCGGCACGAAGATGCAGCGGGCCGGTTCCTGCTACATCTGCGAGGGCTGCGGCTCGACCAGCGGCTGCAGCTGATGACACGCCGTTCCTGAGGTAAGGGGCGCCGGCAATAGCCGGCGCCCCTTACCTTTTTCGGTCCAGACGATCTCGCTCCACGGGACGACCGCGGCGGCGTAACCTCCCGCCATGACCATGACGGGGTACGACGCCGACATCAGCGGACTCGCCGGGCCGGAGCGCGCCGCGGCCCTCGACGTCCTGGCCGAGGACCTCCGCTCGCCCGATCCCGCCGTACGCGACGACCGGGCCTATCGCGCGGCCGTCCGCTGGATGCCCGGCCTCGCTCCCGGCGAACGGCGGTTGCTGGGCGACCGCATGGCCGCGCGCCTGAACGACCCGGCCGTGCAGGCCCGCAGTTTCGCGCCGCTGATCCTCGCGCGGATCGTGGAGGCAGGCGACTGGCGGCCGCAGTGGTGGGGCGCCTTCGCCGCCTGGTACCCGGCTGGGCTGGCTGCACGCCGTCGCCCACGGGGCGGACCTGCTGGCCGCGCTCGCCCGGCACCCGGGTCAGGACCCGCTGCCGCTGGCCGACCTGGCCGTCACCCGGCTGCTGGCGCCCACCGGCCACCTCTTCGACGCGCAGGAGGACGACCGCCTCGCCTACGCGCTCGCGCAGATCCTCTGTCATCCCGCCCTCACCGGAGCGGACTCCGTACGGTGGCTGGACCGGATCGCCGACGCCTTCCGGACGGGGGAGCCGGGTCCGGTCCCCGCCTGGGCCTCCAACGCCATGCGCACCCTGCGCATGCTGTACGTCCTGGCCGACCGCGGCCTGAGCAGGCGCAACACCGACGAGCCGGCGCGGCAGCTCACCCACCGCGCGGCCGTCCTGGAGGCCCTCGCCGGAACGCTGGCGATCGTCGCCCCCTACACGGGCTGAGCCTCAGGGCCGGTGCGCCCTGCCCATGACCCGGGTGAACGTCTCCGGGTCCTCGTCGAACCCGTGCACACCGGGACGGAAGGCCCACTCGCCCGACGCGTCACGCACGAACTCGGCGATCGTGGCCGCCGTCGCGCCGAGAACCCCACCGAAGTCGTCCTCCGCGAGCACGGTGTAGCCCTCCCGGATACGCATGGCCGGATTCAGCACGTCGACGAACGTCTTGGGCACCGGCCGCTGCTGGATGACGACACCGACCACCACGCGCGCGTACCGGCCGTCGAGGCGGTCCAGTTCGAGCGTCATGACCTCGTCCCAGCCGAAGCCCCTGCCGTCCGTGCTGTCCCGGTTGAGGAAGATCGTGCCATCCGGCGAACGGCTGTCGAAGTGCACCAGATAGGCCGGAGCCCCGTAGGCGTCGCCCGACACGAACGTCGCGGCGATGATGTCGAGATCGGTGGGCGGCCGGCCCGCGGGACTCGGGTCCCACTTGATCGCTGCCTCGACCTTGCGCATTCCCTTGCTGAAGCCGGTCACCAGGCTTCCCCTTCCCCCCTGTCGACACCTCGTCCCCAACTCCCTTGGAGCCGGGGCTCCTTGTCCATCGTGCCACGCGCGCCGGGGCGCATGCGCGGGCGATCTCCGCCGGAGCGTGACCGACGCCACGTCCGGTGGCCTTACGATGGCGCGGTGCTGGTCAAGTGGATTCGCTGCACCGTGGTGGACCGCCGCGGTTTCGAGCGGGGGCAGCGGAAATGGGCGGGGCTTCTGGGGGAGCCGGGATTTCGGGGACAAGGCGGAGGCTGGAGCCGGCAGCGGCCCGGTATGGCGCACATCTTCGCCTTCTGGGAGAGCCGTGCCTTCTACGACTCCTTCATGGCCCGTTCCCACGACCGGCTGGCGTCCGCTCAGTCCGGCACGTTCAAGGACGCGCAGGCCAAGCTCTTCGAGTACCGCTTCGACGTGAAGACCGGCTTCGAGCCGCGGTTCACCGACACCGATCTGATCCGGATAGCCCTGTGCCGGGTGCACGAGGACCGGGTCGAGCACTACACGCTGATGCAGGAGAAGGTCTGGAACCCGGCGATGGCCGGGTCGCCCGGCATGATCCGCGGGATGTTCGCCGAGGCGCCCGAGCAGGAGTTCCTGATCCTGTCGATGTGGCGGTCCGCGGCCGAGCACGGCAAGTACCGCACCGAGCGGGTGGAACGTCTCGCCCTGCGCGCCCAGACCGAGACGGACATCGCGGCGCTCTCCGGCGACATCGTGGACCTCGAGCCGTCATGGACGGTCTGACACCGGCGTCCTGGGTTTGAAAGGCCAACTCAACCCGAGAGGGTGCCTCCGCGTACGCGAAAGGTCACGGAGCGCTCGGATCGGTGTGACTTGCGCTGTATGGGGCCCGTCCGAGTGCTCGCCTCCACGCCACTCGATCTAGGGTTTTGGCATGGCACGACCACGGCGCATCGTCCTTGTCCGGCACGGCGAGTCAACGGGCAACATCGACGACTCCGTGTACGAGCGGGAGCCGGACCACGCTCTCGCCCTGACCGAGCGCGGCCGGCGGCAGGCCGGGGAGACCGGCGAACAGCTCCGGGAGCTCTTCGGCCGGGAACGCGTGAGCGTGTACGTCTCCCCGTACCGCCGTACGCACGAGACGCTCAGCGCCTTCCACCTCGACCCCGACCTCATACGCGTCCGCGAGGAGCCCAGACTGCGCGAGCAGGACTGGGGCAACTGGCAGGACCGGGATGACGTGCGCCTGCAGAAGGCGTACCGCGACGCCTACGGCCACTTCTTCTTCCGGTTCCCGCAGGGAGAGTCCGGCGCCGACGTCTACGACCGGGTCGGCGGCTTCCTGGAGAGCCTGTATCGCAGCTTCGAGGCCCCCGACCATCCGCCGAACGTGCTCCTGGTGACCCACGGGCTCGCGATGCGGCTGTTCTGCATGCGCTGGTTCCACTGGACGGTCGCGGAATTCGAGTCGCTGTCCAATCCGGGGAACGCCGAGGTGCGGATGCTCGTTCTCGGTGAGGACGGCAAATACACACTCGACCGGCCCTTCGAGCGCTGGCGGGAGCCGGTGCCGTACTGGGTCACCGGATAAAGTGGCGGAGCGATGACCGCTGACTCCTCTTCTCTCGGACGCCTGGAGCGTGCCCTGGCGAGCCTGCGCGGCCTGGCCGTGGGGGACGCCTTGGGCTCCCAGTTCTTCGTCCCCGCGCACTACTCCTTGCTGAAGCGGCGCGAGCTGCCCCCGGGGCCCTGGCAATGGACGGACGACACCGAGATGGCCGGTTCGGTGGTCGCCGTCCTCGGCGCCCACCAGCGCATCGATCAGGACGCCCTGGCCCGCTCCTTCGCCGACCACCACGACTTCGACCGGGGCTACGGCCCCGCCGTCAACCGGCTGCTGCGTCTCGTCCGGGAGGGCCAGGACTGGCGCGAGCTGGCCGCCGCGCTCTTCAACGGGCAAGGGTCCTGGGGCAACGGCGCGGCGATGCGGATCGCGCCCCTCGGGGCCTGGTACGCGGACGATCCGGAGCAGGCCACCCATCAGGCCGAGATCTCGGCCTATCCCACGCACCAGCACCGGGAGGCCGTGGTCGGTGCCATGGCCGTGGCGGCGGCCGCGGCGCTGGCCGGCTCGCCGGACGGCCCGCCCAGCCCCGAGGCACTCCTCGACGGTGTCGTCGCCCTGGTGCCGAAGAGCGCGGTCGGCCAGGGACTACGCCGCGCCCGGGACATGCTCGACTACGGCGACGCGGCCACCGTCGCCGCCGTGCTGGGGTGCGGACGCCGTACGACCGCCCATGACACCGTTCCCTTCGCCCTCTGGTCCGCCGCGCGGAACCTCGGTGACTTCGAGACGGCGTTCTGGACGACGGCCCAGGTGGGCGGGGACGTGGACACGACCTGCGCGATCGTGGGCGGCGTGCTCGCCTCCGGGAAGGCGGGCACACCGCCCGCCGAGTGGGTGGAGCGGACCGAGGCGCTGCCGGACTGGGTGCCCTCCGGGCTCTGAAGGCCACATTCCGCGGATTTCGGGACGCTCCGTGTCCGCCGGGAACTCTCCGTGATCGTCGGTCGTTTCGCCGGTACCCACCGCTCGACGTCCTCCGGGACCGGGAGCGGCGGAGAGGTGGAGGGCGAGGTGCGGAGGGGGTGTTCCATGGCATTCGCGGTGTGGGTTCTCGTACTGCTTCCAGGCTCTGTCCTGGCATGGGCGCTGGTGCCCGCGATGCGGCCGGCCGGACCGCCTCATGCGCCCGCCGTCCCCCGGCGGAGGCCCGGCCGGCCGCGGCTCGGCGCGGCCCGGGTCGCCTCAGCCGATGCCGGGTCCCGCCACGCCCGCGAGGGAGTCGAGGTCGCTCTTGCGCACCCTGATCACCAGCCAGGCGGTGAGGAACGCCAGTGCGGCCATCGCGGCGGCGGGGATGAAGGCGATGGAGATTCCGTGGGCGAGCACCTCGTTGCCCCACGGCGCGGGCAGCTGATGCGTCTTGGCGAACTGGACCTTCTGCTCCGCCGACCCGTTGGCGAGGAACTTCGGCAACTGCTTCTTCGCCTCGTCCTTGCCGGCCGAGCCGAAGACCGTCGTCAGGATCGACAGGCCGAGCGAACCGCCCACCTGCTGCATCGCGTTGAGCAGCCCGGAAGCCGCGCCCGCCTCGTGCTGGGCGACCCCCGAGACCGCTGTGACCGTTGCCGTCACGAAGTTCAGGCCCATGCCGAAACCGAAGGCCAGCATGGGCCCCAGGATCCCGCCGAGATAGGAACTGCTGGGCCGGATGAACGTGAGCCAGACCAGCCCGATCACCACGAGCGTGGTGCCGGTCATCATGAACGGCTTGGGGCCGAACCTCGGCAGGAGCTGCTGGGACAGCCCCGCGCCGATCGCGATCGCGGCCGTCACGGGGAGGAAGGCCAGGCCCGCCTTGATGGCGCTGTAGCCGAGCACGTTCTGCACGAACAGCACGATGTAGAAGAACATGCTGAACATCGCCGCGGCCAGGCTCAGCATGATCACGTACGTGCCCCAGCGGTTGCGCTCCCTGAACATCCGCAGCGGGGTGATCGGCTCCTTCGCCCGGGTCTCGGTGAAGACGAAGGCGAGCAGCAGCACCACGGCCGCGCCGAACGAGCCGAGGGTGAGCCGGTCCCGCCAGCCGTCCTCCGCGGCCCGGATGAACCCGTACACCAGAGAGGCCATGCCCGCCGTCGACGTCAGCGCACCGGTGATGTCGAAGCGTCCCGGGTGCCGCTGGGACTCGCTGATGTACAGCGGGGCGAGCGAGGCGATCAGCACGCCGATGGGCACGTTGACGAACAGCACCCACCGCCAGTCCAGCCAGTCGGTGAGCATGCCGCCGGCGAGCAGGCCGATGGCGCCACCGCCCGCGGATACGGCGGCGAACACGCCGAACGCCCGGTTGCGCTCGGGGCCTTCGGGGAACGTGGTGGTGATCAGCGCCAGCGACGTGGGCGAGGCGATCGCGCCTCCCATGCCCTGCAGGGAGCGTGCGGCCAGCAGCTGCCAGGGTTCCTGGGCGAGACCGCCCAGCAGCGAGGCGAAGGTGAACAGCAGGATGCCGGTCATGAACACCCGGCGGCGGCCGAGGATGTCACCGGCCCGCGCACCGAGCAGCAGGAGGCCGCCGAAGGTGAGCGTGTAGGCGCTGACCACCCAAGTGAGATCGGTGGTGCTGAACTTGAGAGCGTCTTGAATGTGCGGGAGCGCGATGTTCACAATCGTCGCGTCGAGTACCACCATGAGTTGGCAAGCCGCGATGACGGCGAGTGCGATGCCGGGATGCCCCTCCCGGCGGGCCACGCCCGGTTTCTGGTCCTGAAGCAGCTGAGAGGTTGTCACTATGGGTCCCCCACAAAGGCTTTAGTGAACGATCGCGTTCACTGTCGCGTCCACCGTAGTGAGTCCCCGACAGTGAACGCAAGCGTTCACTTAAACGCGCGCCACGCCTCGCGTCCCCCTGTTGCTGCTTGCGTGGCAGCGCACCCCGCCCCCGAATCCCCGCTTCACATGCATGCTGGAGAAACACAGATGGCTACCTCGCGCTGGACGGCCGACCCTGCCCGGACGGCTTCCCCGCGTCGGCGCGGTGCGGTGCTGGAGCGCGCCATTCTCGATGCCGCCCTGGAACAGCTCAGCACGGTCGGCTGGAAGGGCCTGACCATGGAGGGCGTCGCGGCCGGCGCCCAGACCGGCAAAGCCGCGGTCTATCGCCGCTGGCCCTCCAAGGAGGACCTGGTCGCCGACGCGCTGGTGTCCGGGCTGCCCCGGGTGGAGACGGCCCCGGACCTCGGAAGCGTGCGGGAGGACCTCCTCACCCTTTGCCGGCAGGTACGGCAGATCATGTTCTCGCTGCCCGGCACCGCGCTGCGCTCGGTGATTCACGAGTGCGACCAAGCGCAGGCGGAACGCTTTGAGGGCGTGATCGTCGGGAACGTGGTGGAGCCCACCATCAAGCTGCTTCGCGACGTCATCACCCGTGGCATAGAGCGGGGAGAGGTGCGCTCGGACGCGGCCAACGGATATGTCTTCGACGCCATCCCGGCCATGATGATGTACCGCTCGAAGATGTGCGCCAGCGAATGGCACGATCAGGATCTGGAAGAGATGATCGACCAGCTGATGCTCCCGCTGCTCCGCCCCTACGCGGTCTGACGGAGCTCACCGGCGATCTCGGCATCGCTGAGCCGACCAGGGTGTCGCGTGCCCATCCGGTCGGCGTAATCTAAGGGCGCCATGCCGTACGAACCGCCTACTCACACCGTCGAGCGCTCCCTGCGCGCCACGACCGGAGCGAAGGTCATCGCTGGTGTCGACGAGGTGGGGCGCGGCGCCTGGGCCGGACCCGTCACCGTCTGCGCGGCGATCACCGGACTCCGCCGGCCGCCCGAGGGCCTGACCGACTCGAAGTTGCTGACCATCAAGCGGCGTACGGAACTGGCCCAGATACTTCGGACATGGGTGACGGCCTACGCGCTGGGGCATGCTTCCCCCGAGGAGATCGACGACCTGGGGATGACGGCCGCGCTGCGGCTCGCCGCGGTCCGCGCCCTGGAAGCCCTGCCGGTCCGCCCCGACGCCGTGATCCTCGACGGGAAGCACAACTATCTCGGTGCCCCGTGGAAGGTCCGCACGGTGATCAAGGGTGATCAGTCGTGCGTGGCCGTCGCGGCGGCCTCGGTGATCGCCAAGGTTCAGCGCGACAAAATGATGGCCGAACTGGGCATCGACCATGCAGACTTCAGATTTGCGGACAACGCCGGGTATCCGTCGCCCGTGCACAAGGCCGCACTGGAGGAGCGGGGGCCCACCCCGTACCACCGTTTGTCGTGGGCGTATCTTGATGCGCTGCCCCAGTGGCGGCACCTCAAGAAGGTCCGCAGCTGGGCGGACGGAAACGTTCCGGAGATCGAGGGTCAGCTCGGCTTCGATTTCTGACGGTTCCGGTCGCACTCATGTGCCACCCGGTCGCCCGCGCCGCACCAACGTTTGATAAATATCAGCTCATGCCTCTCATTCCCGAGGAGCCTCAGATTCACGAGAGTGCCCAGGGTCCCCGCGCCACTTCGGCCAGTGGCCGTACCGCGCCGACCCCCCGCCCCGTACCCGGACCCCGCCCCGCGGCTCCGTCCCGCCCCGGTCGTCCCGGCCCTCTGCGGCCCACGCCGCCGGTGCAGCGCACCCCGCGTGACGTGGCTCCGGCCAAGCCGGCCCCGTCCGGCCCGCCCGCTCCCGCCGTCGCGGCCAACCCGCAGATCCAGCTGATCCCGGCCTCGGCCGAGGGTGCGCTCGACGCCGCCGAGGAGGCGGTCGACCTGCTGCTGGACTCGGGTCGTGCCCCCGGCGACGTGCTGGTGATCACCACCGGTGCCCAGCACCCGTGGGCCGAGCACGAACTGTCCTTCGGTGAAGCCTCCTACTGGGCGCAGCACGACACCGGTGACGACGTCTTCTACACAGACGCCACCATCGCCTCGCGTGCCGCGTCCCGTCCCGTGGTGGTCGTGGCCGTCAACGGGGGCCCAGCCTCCGCTGCCGCCGCCGTCCTTCCGCTGGCCCACTCCCGGGCCGGTGCCCTGCTGATCGTCTGCGGCGACCCGCAGCAGATCAACTCGGTGCTGGGCGCCGGCGTCTGAGCCGCGTCCGGCGCCTCGGGGCACCCGGGGTGAGGTAGGAGCCGCTCCGGCGGCATCCGCACGGTGCGTCTTTTGGCATGCCCGAACGACTGGCGGCGGCCGTTCCGCTCGCGGAACGGCTCCCCCTGGTCGGCCCGGGGGGCAGCGAGGGCGGCCGGGCTGGGCGGGCAATGGTGTGACCGGCGTACCCGCCAGGGCTGTCGGCGCTTCCCGCTCAGTGTCGGTGCGTCCTGTTTGCCGACGGTGTCACCGTGCCGAGAACACTCCGGCCATGGATCTCGTACGCCTGCGGGGTCCTGCCCGCGAGCCTCCTGTGCTCCCCGGCCGAGGCGGCGGCGCGGAACGTCCTGGACGGGATCCCTCGGTCGCCGTCCGGTCGGCACCGGCTTGTCGGCGGGCCGCATGCGCACCCGGGAACGGTGACGCGTGCTCCGGTTCTCTTCAGCGGGCCGCCGCGCGGCGCAGGACCTCGGAGACCGGGCCGCCGGTGCGAGGCGTGAGCGGCGGGGCCTCCGCCGTGGCGAAGGGTTCCGGGGCGGAGTGCGCATGGGGACGGCGTCCGCCGCGCCCCTCGCCGAGCACCTGCCAGCCGTCAGCGGTCAGCGTGATGTACGCCCCGCACCGCAGCCCGTGCAGCGTGCAGGCGTCGCGCAGTCCCCACATCCAGGCGCCGTCCTCCTCGGTCCAACGCCCGTCGCCCTCACGGCAGTAGAGCAGGACGGCGGTACGCACCGGCGTGCGGCGGCGCAGGTCGTGCGGAATGACCCGGCGCAGTTGGGCCAGCAGCGCGTTACGGAACATCCAGCCGTCGGCCGGGGCGGGCCGGCGCGTGAACGAGGCGCTGGCGAGCAGCCGCTCATCAGGATCGAGTACGGCCACGATCGCCGTGGACGGCTTCGGGTGATGACGGGCGTGCAGCCCGCTGACGACCTCACGGGGGTTGCGCAGCAGCGGGATTCCGGCGGCAGCCCACTCCGCAGGCTCGAGCAGACGGCTGGCGGAGGCGGCGGACGCGGACGTCGACAACGAGGCCGCCGAGGACGAGGCGAATCCGAAGGTCACGTTCCTCCCTTCGGCTACGCGCCCATACTGCGGGCGAGGTCGGGTTCGGGGGACCGCGCACCGCAGCAAAAGCCCAACCGGATCACGGACGAGCCGTGCGGGGAGCGGATCTCAATTCTTCCCTTCGAACTTGGATGCGGCAACGAGCAATTGGGGCCACCGCCGGGTATCAGATGGTGCGTGGCTTATATCCCTACCCGCAGAGTCGGCTGATGACGCCTGGGACACCGGGCCACGTCGCGTGCGGGCGCCATGAGCGGCCGTACGGTCAGCCCTGGACGGCGAGGACGAGTGGCAGCACCCCCTGAGCTCCGGAGCGGCGGAGCAGCCGCGCGGCGACCGCGAGGGTCCAGCCCGTCTCCATGAAGTCGTCGACCAGCAGAACCGGCCCTGCCCCCTCGGCCAGCGCCGATGCCAGACCGGGCGGCACCGCCAGCGCACCGTCGAGGGCCTTCAGCCGCTGAGCGCTGTTGCTGCGCGGCACCCGGGGCACATCCCCGGCGTATTCAACGGATCCGAGCAGCGGCAGCCGCCCGATCTCGGCGATCCGCGAGCCCAAGGAGTGGATCAGGTGGGGCCGGGTGCGTGAGGCGATGGTGACCACCCCCGCCGGCCGGGGCTGGCCGTCGGAGGCACCGGACGCCCAGCCGCCGGGCCCCCTCGCCCAGTCGGCCAGCACATCGACCACGGCTCGCGCCACGTCGTCCGGTACGGGAGCGTCCGGTGTCTGCGGCGCGAGCAGCGGACGGAGCCGATTGCCCCATCCGATGTCCGAAAGACGACCCAGGGCCCGCCCCGAGGAGGCCTGTTCACCGGCCGGGATGCGCCCCTTGAGATCGATTCCGATGGCCGGCAGCCCGGTCGGCCACATACGACGGGGCTCCACCTCGACTCCGGCACGGCCCAGATCGCTGCGTGCCGCGTCCAGCGCCGCCGAGGACGTCTCAACGGTGAAGCGCGGTCCCGCGCAGTTGTCGCAGCGGCCGCAGGGTTTGGCGCCCTCGTCGTCCAGCTGGCGTTGCAGGAACTCCATCCGGCACTCGTCGGTGGTCGCGTACTCGCGCATGGCCTGCTGCTCGGCCGCGCGCTGCCGGGCCACCCAGGCGTAGCGCTCGGCGTCGTAGGACCACGGTTGCCCGGTCGCGGTCCAGCCGCCCTTGACCCGGCGTACCGCTCCGTCCACGTCGAGGACCTTCAGCATGGTCTCCAGTCGGGAGCGGCGCAGCTCGACCAGGGGCTCCAGGGCGGGCAGCGACAGGGGTCTGTCGGCGCGGGAGAGGACGTCCAGGGTGCGCCGCACCAGGTCCTCGGCGGGGAAGGCGAGGGAAGCGAAGTACTCCCAGATCGCCTCGTCCTCCCTGCCCGGCAGCAGCAGCACCTCGGCGTGCTCGACGCCGCGGCCCGCCCGGCCCACCTGCTGGTAGTAGGCGATGGGGGAGGAGGGCGAGCCGAGATGGACCACGAAACCGAGGTCGGGCTTGTCGAAGCCCATGCCGAGCGCCGAGGTGGCGATCAGCGCCTTGACCCGGTTGGCGATCAGATCGTCCTCGGCCTGCTGCCGTTCGGCGTTCTCCGTCTTGCCCGTGTACGAGGCGACGGTGTGTCCGCGCTGCCGCAGAAAGGCGGTGACCTCCTCGGCGGCGGCCACGGTGAGCGTGTAGACGATGCCCGAGCCCGGCAGGTCGTCGAGATGCTCGGCGAGCCAGGCCATCCGGTGCGCCGCGTCCGGGAGCCGCAGCACACCGAGGCTCAGGCTCTCCCGCTCCAGGGGGCCGCGCAGGACCAGGGCGTCCGATGTGCCTCCGGTGCCGAGTTGCTCGGCGACGTCGGCGGTCACGCGAGCGTTGGCCGTGGCGGTGGTGGCCAGCACGGGGACTCCGGGCGGAAGATCCCCGAGCATGGTGCGCAGTCGCCGGTAGTCGGGACGGAAGTCGTGTCCCCAGTCGGAGATGCAGTGGGCCTCGTCCACCACCAGCAGACCGGTCGCCGCGGACAGCTTGGGCAGGACCTGGTCTCGGAAGTCCGGGTTGTTCAGCCGCTCCGGGCTGACGAGCAGCACGTCGACCTCACCGGCCGCGATCTCGGCCTGGACGGCCTCCCACTCCTCGGTGTTCGCCGAGTTGATCGTCCGGGCGTGGATGCCGGCCCGGGCCGCAGCCTCCACCTGGTTGCGCATGAGCGCGAGCAGGGGCGAGACGATCACCGTGGGCCCGCTTCCTCCGGCCCGCAGCAGCGAGGTCGCCACGAAGTACACCGCGGACTTGCCCCATCCCGTGCGCTGCACGACCAGGGCCCGGCGCCGCTCGGCGACCAGTGCCTCGATCGCCCGCCACTGGTCCTCCCGCAGCCGGGCGGTGCCCGTGGCATCCCCGACGAGCCGGGCGAGGACGGCGTCGGCCTGGGCCCGGAGATCCGCGTTGCTCGTGTGCTCCATGCGTTCCATACAACAGGACGGCACCGACAACCGGGCGGGCACGGCCCGAGGCTGTGGACGATCGAGGTCGACTTGTCGTGTCCCTGATTCGACTTATCCACAGGCTCAAGCGGAATTCCAAGATCCGCGAGATCGTCAGCGCATGACGAATCACAGCGAAACCACCGGACCCTTCGGAAACAGCGACATCCCAGGCCAGGAGGCCGAGACCGGACCGGCGGCACACGCCGCACAGGTCACTCTGCGCACCCCGGCCGAACTGGCCGACGCCCTGCCCTACCTGCTGGGTTACCGCCCGGAGGACAGCATGGTCCTGGTCGCCCTGAACGACCGCGGCGGCAAGGGCAGGTTCGGCGGCCGTGCCCGGCTCGGCATCCCCGCGAACGAGGAGGACTGGGAGGCGGCCGCACGGCAGCTCGTCCACGGGCTGGTGACCGGCAGCGAACGGCGCGGCGCCCGGCCCGAGCAGATGGTGGCCTACGTCTGCCTGGAGCCGGCCCCGGGAGAGACGGGCAAGGACGTCAAACGACGGCTCGAACCGCTCGCCCATCTGCTGCGCACCCAGTGCGGCGACCTCGAGGTGCCGGTCATCGAGGCACTGTGCATCTCGGACGGCCGCTTCTGGTCGTACTGCTGTCCGACCGCGGGCTGCTGCCCCGAGGAAGGCTCCCCGATGGGCCTTCCCGGCACCTCCGTCCTGGCCGCGGCGGCCACCTACGCCGGCATTCAAGTCCGGGGAACCCTCAAGGAGTTGCGCGCACGGCTGCAACCCTGGGAGACCACCGCCGTGCTGGGGCAGGAGATCGCCCTGGACACGGCCGGCACGAACCTGGTGCCCCGCATCCTCGAGGAGGCCACCCGCGCGGACGTGGCCGAGGAAACCCTCGCCCTCGCCGAGCGGATCATCCGCCGCTTCGCCGCGGCGGCGCCGGTGTCCGGCATGCATCCCGCGGACCTGCGCGACGACGACCTGCTCGAAGACGACGAGGCGGCGCGGCTGATCCTCGGGCTCCAGGACCGCACCACCCGCGACCGGGCGGCCGCATGGATGGAGGGCGATGAGGCAGGCCCGGCCCTGCGACTCTGGCGAGCCCTGGCCCGCCGCTGCGTCGGACCCTACGGCGAGCACGCTGCCGCGCCCCTGACCCTGGCCGGATGGGTCGCCTGGTCCGCGGGAGACGAACTGGAAGCCCGCGAGGCGCTGGCCATGGCGCTGGGCGCGGATCCCGACTACCTCTTCGCCCGCCTGCGGCATCCGCCCACGCGCCCGGCGACACATCCGTGCGCGCCTCCGGGCGCGCGCCGGTCCCCGTGATCCTCGCGCGTTCGACGGCCGCGCCGGAGTCCGCCGTCCCGCCGGCGTCGCCGGCCGCCACCGCCCGGCCGTGTCCCCGGGGCGCGACGGCCGTCCCGCCGTCCCCGGAGCCCTCGGGGTACTGTGCCCCGTCGGCACCGATCCCGTTCACCACGAGCGGGGTGTGCGACGCGCCGGTGGGCTCGAGCGGTGCGGGAGCCGGCTTCTTCGAGGGGGCGCTCGCTCCCGGCTCCTGGCGCAGGATCGCGTTTCTGACCTGGCGTAGTTCGGCCGCGGTGTCCACGCCGAACTCCTCGACCAGATGACTGCGCGTCCGCTCGTACACCTCCAGCGCCTCGGCCTGCCGCCCGAGCCGGGACAGCGCCGTCATGAGGTGGCCGACCAGCCGCTCCCGCGTGGGATGACGGCGCGCCTCCCCGTCCAGATCGGCGGCGACCTCCTCGGCCGCGCCGAGAGCCAGCCGCGCCTGCGCACTGGACTCCACGGCGGTGAGCCGGATCTGTTCGAGCCTGGCGCACTCGTCGCTGAGCGGCGGATGGCTGTCGAACTCCGCGTACGGCGAGCCGCGCCACAGCCCCAAGGCCTCGGTGAGCCGGGTGTGCGCGGTGCGCGGATCGCGCTGCTCCAGCAGCCGCCGTCCGTCGGTGACCAGACGCTCGAAGCGGCAGGCGTCGACCTGTTCGGGATCGAGATCGAGGACGTAGCCGGGCGTCCGGTGACGCAGCACCGAAGGTTGGCCGGTTCCCGTCTTTGTGTGAAGGGCCCGGCGCAGATGTGAGACATGGCTCTGGAGTGTGGCGACGGCGTGACGGGGCGCTCCGTCACCCCACAGTTCCTCGATGAGCAGTTCGGTCGGCACCACACGGCCGAGACGAATGAGCAGCAGGGCGAGCAGCGTGCGTCTGCGCGGCGGGCCGAGCGGCAGGTCATGCCCGTCGCGTTGCGCCGACATGGGCCCCAGGACGCTCAGCAGGAGCTCGGTCCGGCCGGTCGTCGTGGGTGACACGTTTGCGGTCGGAGGTGCGGGCATGACGGTCCCCATCGTTCTTGCGGATATGGCCGGCTGACGGGCGGTTTCGAGCTGACTGGTCTCACGCCGTCCCCTGCGGATCATGGCATGACGAAAGCGCCTTCCAAGCCGGAGACCGATTGATTGGCAAGAAAGCGGCAGGTGTTCGGCAAGGATTTCGACAGGGGGTCCGGAAAGCGACGGCGGTTGACGGAAAGGGGCCGCCAGTGGCTCGACCAGGACTCCGCAAGGGCGATGACGCACGATGTTCAACGTCTGGAGATACTGCTGGTCCCAGGGCCGATGACGCCCCTGCTGACGGCCTTCACGGCCGCTCGCCAGCCTCCGAAATGATTTCGCCCTCAAGTTTCTGACAGGGAGCCCTCTCTTGCTGAGTCCAGCACCTGCAGCTCCGGGCCTGTGCATGGCGAGCCTCGATAAAACCCTGACCATACAGCAGGCGAACCAGGAGTTCTTCCGGCAGTTCAACGGCTCGTCCGAGGACATATGCGGCCGCAATTTCCGTGACGTGGTTCACCCCAGCGTGCAGCAGCCGCTGGTGCGCCAATTCTCCAATTTGCTGGAAGGGAAGCACCAGCGATTCGTCACGCCCGTCATCGCCGTGGGGCACGGCGAGGAGTCCGCCTTCACCGTTCCCCTCACCGCGGTCGCGGTGCGCGGTGGCCTGCCCGACACGACCGCGATCCTGGTCATGATGCCCACGGCCGGGGACGCCGAGGGGACACGGGTGGTGGCCAGGCGCAGGAAGATCCTCTCCTCCATGGACGCGCGCATCCTCGAAGGAATCGCCGCCGGCGTCTCCACGATCCCGTTGGCGTCGAGCCTCTACCTCAGCCGGCAGGGCGTCGAGTACCACGTGACCTGCCTGCTGCGGAAGTTGAAGGTGCCCAACCGCGCCGCGCTGGTCTCCCGCGCCTACTCCATGGGCGTGCTCAAGGTCGGCACCTGGCCGCCCGAGGTCGTGGACGCCTTCGTGAAGTGAGCGGGCCCGCGCGGCCCGCGCCGCGCGCCCGCTCGCGCCGGCGGCCGTGGCGGCGTGCGCCGGGGCCGAACGCGGGCCGGGCGGACCCGCCGCGCGCGCATTGCCCGGCAAGCACAGGGCGGAACGGCTCGCGTGGGTTCGCGCGCCGTGGAGCGGCACCTCACCGGCGCCTGCCACAGGCTCCAGGTCGCCGGAAGGTCCGAACCGGCCGTGTCCTGCCCGCTGCCGCCCGGCCCGGCGGACGCCCGTAGGCACACGCGAGGCGGACCTGCCGTAACGCCCTGTTCCGCACCCGGGGTGACCGAACCCCCGGCCCCGGGCCTCCCGTTCCGGATCTCGTGGACGGCTTTCGCGCGGTCCCCCCCCACGGCCCGTCCCGCTCAGGCCACTTCCTCATTCCCTTTCCCAAAGCTCAGGAGACACAGCGTGATTGCACAGCACCAGCCCCTGTCGCGCCGCCGCATGCTCGGCCTGGCGGCCTTGGGCGCCGCCGCGCTCGCGGGGCAGACCACGATCACCGCCGCCCCCCGGGCGGCCGCCGCCACCGCGACCAGTGGTTCCGGCGGCACGTTCGTCCCCGCCGTCGTGGTCGGCACCGGTTACGGCGCGGCCGTCTCCGCCCTGCGTCTGGGCGAGGCGGGGGTCCCCACCCTGATGCTGGAGATGGGCCAGCTGTGGAACCAGCCCGGTCCGGACGGCAACGTGTTCTGCGGGATGCTCAAGCCCGACAAGCGCTCCAGCTGGTTCAAGACCCGCACCGAGGCCCCGCTCGGCTCCTTCCTGTGGCTCGACCTCGCCAACCGGGACATCGATCCCTACGCGGGCGTACTGGACCGGGTCAACTTCGACCAGATGTCCGTGTACGTGGGACGCGGTGTGGGCGGCGGTTCGCTCGTCAACGGCGGCATGGCGGTCACGCCCAGGCGCTCGTACTTCGAGGAGGTGCTGCCCCAGGTCGACGCCGACGAGATGTACACCAAGTACTTCCCGCGCGCGAACTCCACCCTCCGGGTGGGCAACATCGACAAGAGTTGGTTCGAGCAGACCGAGTGGTACACGTTCGCGCGTGTCTCGCGCCAGCAGGCCTCGAACGCGGGCCTGAGCACCACCTTCGTGCCCAACGTCTACGACTGGGACTACATGCGCCGCGAGGCCGACGGCGAGGTGCCCAGGTCGGCGCTGGCCACCGAGGTCATCTACGGCAACAACCACGGCAAGGTCTCGCTCGACAAGAGCTACCTGGCGGCCGCCCTCGGCACCGGCAAGGTCACCATCGAGACCCTGCACCAGGTCAGGACGATCCGTCAGCAGAACGACGGCACGTACCTGCTGACCGTCGAGCAGAAGGACGCCGACGGCAGGCTGCTCGCGACCAAGGAGATCTCCTGCCGCCACCTCTTCCTCGGCGCCGGGAGCCTCGGTTCGACCGAACTGCTGCTGCGCGCCCGGGAGACCGGCACGCTGCCGAACCTCAGCTCCGAGGTCGGTGGAGGCTGGGGCCCCAACGGCAACATCATGACCGCCCGCGCCAACCACATGTGGAATCCCACGGGCGCCAAGCAGTCGTCGATCCCCGCCCTCGGCATCGACGACTGGGGCAACCCGGACAACCCCGTCTTCGCCGAGATCGCCCCCCTGCCGGCGGGAGTCGAGACCTGGGTCAGCCTCTACCTGGCCATCACCAAGAACCCGGAGCGCGGCACCTTCGTCTACGACGCCGCCAAGGACCGGGCGGACCTGCGCTGGACCCGGGACCAGAACGCGCCCGCGGTCGCGGCCGCGAAGTCCCTGTTCGACCGCATCAACAAGGCCAACGCCACCATCTACCGGTACGACCTCTTCGGCAAGCAGATCAAGGCCTTCGCCGACGACTTCTGCTACCACCCGCTCGGCGGCTGCGTCCTGGGCAAGGCCACCGACGACCACGGCCGCGTCGCCGGATACAAGAACCTCTACGTGACCGACGGCTCGCTCATCCCCGGCAGCATCGGCGTCAACCCGTTCGTGACCATCACGGCGCTGGCGGAGCGGAACGTCGAGCGCATCATCAAGGAGGACGTCACGGCTTCCTGACGGTGCGGTGGGCGGGGCCCGCCCGCGCCCCGCCCCTTGTCCTCCCGGCGAGCGCCCCGCCACCGTGGGCGGTCGACCCGAAACCGAAAAGGAACGATTCCGTGAACTCCCCGCTCACCGAGGACAACGGCCTCTGGATCCGCAGGTTCCACCCGCGCCCCGACAGCCGCGTCCGGCTGGTCTGCCTGCCCCACGCGGGCGGCTCCGCCAGCTTCTACTTCCCCGTGTCCCGGTCCATGCCCGACAGTGTCGAGGTGCTGTGCGTGCAGTACCCGGGCCGCCAGGACCGCCGCTCCGAACCGCTCCTGGACTCCGTACCGGCCCTCGCCGGCAAGGTCTACGAGGCCCTCCTGCCCTGGACCGACCGGCCCATCGCCCTGTTCGGCCACAGCATGGGCGCCTCCCTCGCCTACGAGATCGCCCGAAGGCTGGAGCAGGAGCGGGACATCGTGCCCGCCGCCCTCATCGCCTCCGGCCGCCGCGCCCCGTCCGCGCACCGCGACGAGACCGTCCATCTGTGCGACGACGACGGCCTCGTCGACGAGATGCGCGGACTCAGCGGCACCAACCCCCAGCTGCTGGGCGACGAGGAGGTCCTGCGCATGATCCTGCCGGCCATCCGGGCGGACTACCGCGCGGCCGAAACCTACACCTGGGAACCCGGGCCGCCCCTGCGCTGCCCCGTGACCTGCCTCGTCGGCGACGACGACCCGAAGGTCACCGTGGAGGAGGCCGCCGCCTGGTCCGGGCACACCGGCGGCCCCTTCACGCTGAAGGTCTTCCCCGGCGGCCACTTCTTCCTGGCCGAGCACCAGACGGAGATCGTCCGCCTCATGGCCTCCCAGCTGGAGGCGCCCGACCGGGTGTGAGGACCGGCCCGACCCGGCACACCCCGGACGGCGGCCGGGCGATCCGCCGCCTGGGGACAGGGGCCGCCCGCGCTGCGTGAGCCGCGTCGCATCGGAGCGCGGGAGGCTTGCTATGCAACGAGTTGCATAGCAGGATCGGGGTCATGGCGCTCGAACACGCGATTCTGGTGTCGCTCCTGGAGAAGCCGGGATCCGGCTACGAACTGGCGCGGCGTTTCGAGCGGTCCATCGGCTACTTCTGGACCGCGACCCACCAACAGATCTATCGCGTGCTCAAGCGCATGGAGAACGACGGCTGGGTCGACGTCCGGGACGTCCCGCAGCAGGGCAGGCCGGACAAGAAGGAGTACAGCGTCGCCGACCTCGGCCGGGCCGCACTGTCCTCCTGGTTGCACGATCCCATCGAGCCGGAGAGTGTCCGCCACGACCTGGCCGTGAAGATCCGGGGCGCCGCCTTCGACGACCCGGCCGCCCTGATCCGCGAGGTGGAGCGGCACCGGCAGGCGCACCGGGACCGGCTGGCGCACTATCTGGCCGGAGAGCAGCGGGACTTCACGGGGCCCGAGGCGAACGCGGCCGGTCCGCGGGCACCGCTCGACGCGGAGCGGGAGCTCCAGCACGTCGTACTGCGCGGCGGCATCGCCTACGAGCGGATGATGATCGACTGGCTCGACGACGTGCTCGCCACGCTCGCCCGATTCGGTCCGGGCCGCTGACCGCCGCCGCACTCACCGCCGGTCCGGCCGTCCGGCCTCCGATTCCCACCCGTCCACCAGCCGAAAGGCGTCCCCCCATGGCTGACCAGCTCCTTTTCAACCCGCGCACCTACGACCCCGCGCACTTCGACCCCGAGACGCGCCGCTTGCTGCGTGCCACCGTCGACTGGTTCGAGGAGCGCGGCAAGAGGCGGCTGATCGAGGACTACCGGGCCCGCGCCTGGCTCGGCGACTTCCTGGCCTTCGCGGCGAAGGAGAACCTGTTCGCAACCTTCCTGACGCCGTCGTCCGCCGCGGGCGAGGGGGATGCGGACAAGCGGTGGGACACCGCCCGGATCGCCGCGCTCAACGAGATCCTGGGCTTCTACGGCCTGGACTACTGGTACGCCTGGCAGGTCACGATCCTCGGCCTCGGCCCGGTCTGGCAGAGCGGCAACGCCGCCGCCCGCTCCCGCGCCGCGGAACTCCTCACCCAGGGAGAGGTGTTCGCGTTCGGCCTGTCCGAGAAGGCGCACGGCGCCGACATCTACTCCACCGACATGCTGCTCGAACCCGACGGCGACGGCGGCTTCCGGGCCACCGGCTCCAAGTACTACATCGGCAACGGCAACGCCGCCGCACTCGTCTCCGTCTTCGGCCGCCGTACCGACGTCGAGGGGCCCGACGGCTACGTCTTCTTCGCCGCCGACAGCCGTCACCCGGCCTACCACCTGGTCAAGAACGTCGTCGACTCCTCGAAGTTCGTCAGCGAGTTCCGCCTGGAGGACTATCCCGTAGCCGCCGGGGACGTCCTGCACACCGGCCGCGCCGCCTTCGACGCCGCCCTCAACACCGTCAACGTCGGCAAGTTCAACCTGTGCACCGCCTCGATCGGCATCTGCGAGCACGCGATGTACGAGGCCGTCACCCACGCCCACAACCGCATCCTCTACGGCCGCCCCGTCACCGCCTTCCCGCACGTGCGGCGCGAGCTGACCGACGCGTACGTCAGGCTCGTCGGCATGAAGTCGTTCAGCGACCGCGCCGTCGACTACTTCCGCTCCGCCGGTCCCGACGACCGCCGTTACCTGCTCTTCAACCCGATGACGAAGATGAAGGTGACCACGGAGGGCGAGAAGGTCATCGACCTGATGTGGGACGTCATCGCCGCCAAGGGCTTCGAGAAGGACAACTACTTCGGCCAGGCCGCCGTGGAGATCCGCGGCCTCCCGAAGCTGGAGGGCACGGTCCACGTCAACCTGGCGCTGATCCTGAAGTTCATGCGCAACCACCTCCTCGACGCCGTCGAGTACCCCGCGGTGCCGACCCGCCTCGACGCGGCCGACGACGACTTCCTGTTCCGGCAGGGGCCGGCCCGCGGCCTCGGCTCGGTGCGCTTCCACGACTGGCGACCCGCGTTCGACGGGTACGCGCACCTGCCCAACGTGTCCCGCTTCCGCGAACAGGCCGACGCGCTCTGCACGTTGGTCGCCACGGCCGCCCCCGACGCGGAGCAGAGCCGCGACCTCGACCTCGTCCTCGCGGTCGGCCAGCTCTTCGCCCTCGTCGTGCACGGACAGCTCGTCCTGGAGCAGGCCGCCCTGACCGGCCTCGACGAGGACGTGCTCGACGAACTCTTCGCCGTCCTCGTACGGGACTTCTCCGCGCACGCCGTCGAACTGCACGGCAAGGACTCGGCGACCGAACAGCAGCGGGACTGGGCGCTGGCGTCGATCCGGCGGCCGGTCGTCGACGAGGCACGCACGGAGCGGGTCTGGCAGCGGGTCGAGGCGTTGTCCGGAGCGTACGAGATGGCTCCGTAGCCGCGCCTGGCTCGCGGACCGGCCGGGCCGCGGGCTCGCCTTCGGTGTCGTCGTCAGCGCACTGTTCCTCGCGGTTTCAACGGCACACCCGGCAGTTCCGGGGCGGGGAGCGGAGCCCCGTCGTAGCCCTTCACCTCGCCGAAGCGGGCGCCGCTCGTCCAGTCCCCGCGGGCCTGCTCGATGTCCTCCTGCGTACGCCCGACGAAGTTCCACCACATGATCAGCTCCTCCGCGAACGGCTCGCCGCCGAGGAGCATGAGGCCGGCGTCGGATTCGGCGCGGAGCGGCAGTTCCGAGCGGCCGCAGCCGAGGTAGAGCAGGGAGCCCGGCAGCACCGGTACGCCGTCCACGTGCACCTCGCCGGACATCGCCAGCACGCCGTACTCGAAGTCGGGCTCCAGAGGGAGGCGGACGTCGGCGCCCCGGGTGAGGGCGAGGTCGGCGCCGACGATCGGGGTGTACGCCGTACCGGGCGAGAGCGAGCCGTCGAGGTCGCCGAGGATCACCGTGGCGGTGAGCCCGGGCGCGGTGACCGTGGGCAGCTCGGGGTGGTACTCGAACCTCGGTTCGGTGTGCCGGTGTTCGTCCGGCAGCGCCACCCACAGCTGGGCGCCGTGCAGGAAGCGCGCGTGCGGCCGGGGGCTCTCCTCGGAGTGGCTGATCGCCCGCCCCGAGGTCATCAGGCCCAGCTGCCGGGGCCGGATCGTCTGCAGGCTCCCGGTGGAGTCGCGGTGCAGCACCTCGCCCTCGTGCAGCCAGCTGACCGTCTGCAGCCCGATGTGCGGATGCGGCGGTACCTGCATGCCGGGCTCGTCGGCGATGTCGTCCGGGCCGTAGTGGTCGACGAAGGCCCACGCACCGATCATGCGGCGGCCGAGGTTGGGCAGCAGCCGGCGCACCTCGGACGACTCGCCCAGCTTCACCTGACGGGGACTCAACAGCTCGCGTACGGGCTCGGCGACGACGAAACCACGGCCGCCGCAGACACTGGGCACGGGCGTCCGGTCAAGGTTGCTCATAACGCCCAACTTAGCGGTGCGGAAGCCGGACCGGTGAGCGTGGAAACCCGCATTTTCCTTGGCTGAGTCAATCAACTGACTTACCTTCGGTGGGTACACCGACGTGACCCCGATGGAAGGCCCACCATGTCCCAAGCGCACCCCCGGCCCGCCGAGGCGGGGGAGCCCGCCGTACCACGGGCGAACGTCGTCGTCGCGGTGCTGGCCCTCGGCGGGATAGTGGTCTCGCTGATGCAGACCCTGGTCATCCCGATCGTCCCGCAACTGCCGCACCTGCTGCACGCCTCGGCCTCGAACGCGGCCTGGGCGGTCACCGCGACCCTCCTCGCGGCGGCCGTCGCCACGCCCGTCATGGGACGGCTCGGCGACATGTACGGCAAACGCCTGATGCTGCTGACCAGTGTGGTGATGCTGGTCGCGGGCTCGGTGACGGCCGCGCTCAGCGACGGCCTCGCCCCGATGATCGTCGGGCGGGCGCTGCAGGGCCTCGCCTCCGGCGTCATCCCGCTCGGCATCAGCATCATGCGCGACGAACTGCCCGCCGAGCGGCTCGCCTCCGCCACCGCCCTGATGAGCGCCTCCCTCGGCGTCGGCGGCGCCCTCGGCCTGCCCGCCGCCGCCCTCATCGCCGACCACTTCGACTGGCACGTGCTGTTCTGGACCTCGGCCGCGCTCGGCGCCGTCGCCGGCGTCCTCGTGCTGCTCCTCGTACCCGAGTCAAAGGTGCGCACCGGAGGACGCTTCGACCTGCCCGGCGCCCTCGGCATGGCGGCCGGCCTGATCTGTCTGCTGCTGCCGATCTCCAAGGGCGCCGACTGGGGCTGGCGCAGCGGCACGACCCTCGGCCTGTTCGCCGCGGCCGTCGTCGTCCTCCTCGCCTGGGGCTGGTACGAACTGCGCACCCGGCAGCCGCTGGTGGACCTGCGCACCACCGCCCGCCGGCAGGTCCTGGTCACCAACCTCGCGTCGGTCGCGTTCGGCTTCTCGATGTTCGCGATGTCCCTGGTCCTTCCGCAGCTCCTGCAGTTGCCCCGGGCGACCGGCTACGGCCTCGGCAGGTCACTGCTCGACGCGGGCCTGGTGATGGCCCCGACCGGCCTGGTCATGATGGCGATGGCGCCCGTGTCCGCGCTGATCTCCCGGAAGTGGGGGCCGAAGGTCACGCTGATGTGCGGCGCGGTGATCGTCGCCGCCGGGTACGGGCTCAACGTCGTGCTGATGCACGCCGTCTGGGAACTGCTCCTGGCCTCCTGCGTCATCGGCGCGGGCATCGGATTCGCGTACGGCGCGATGCCCGCGCTGATCATGGGCGCCGTGGACCCCTCCGAGACGGCCGCCGCCAACAGCCTCAACACCCTCATGCGGTCCATCGGCACGTCCACCGCCAGCGCGGTCGCCGGCGTGATCCTCGCCCAGATGACCACCATGTTCGGCCCGACGCCGCTGCCCTCCGAGAACGGCTTCAAGGTGGTCATGGCCGTCGGCTCCGGCGCCGCCGTCCTCGCCCTCCTCGTCGCCGCGTTCATCCCGCGCCGAGTCGTGCCCCTGCCGGGCGCCGGGGCCGGCGTTCCCGAGGTGGAGGCGGCCGGGGGCGGTGCGCCGGTGGGTGAGGCCGTCGGCGTCGGGGGAGCGGGATCCGGCGCGACCCCGGTACGCGGGTGCGTCCGTGGAGCTGACGGCACGGGCGTCGGGCGGGCGGCCGTCACTCTCGTCTCGCTCGGGGGACGGCAGCTCGGCCGGTGTGTCGCCGGGGACGACGGCGGGTACGCCGTCGAGGCGCCGGGGGAGGGGACGTACGTCCTGGTCGCCTCCGCGGGCGGCCGCCGGCCGCACGCCACCACCGTCGTCGTCGGCGCGCACCCGGTCTCCTACGACCTGCTGCTCGCCGGCACCAGCGTGCTGACCGGTGTGGTGCGGGCGGCGGACGGCGGGGCGCCGGTCGCCGGGGCCATGGTGATCGTCACCGATGTGCGCGGGGAGGTGCTGGCGACGGAACGGACCGGCGGACTGGGCGAGTTCGCCCTCACGGGCCTTGTCCCGGGCGCGGTCACGGTCGCCGTCAGCTCGCCGAAGCACCGGCCGCTCGCCCTGCCCGTGGAGATCGACGGCAGGGAAGTGACCCGGATCGAGGCCGAGTTGCGGGCCGGTGCCCAGGTGCGCGGCACGGTACGCGGCACGGACGGACCCCTCGGTGATGCCCGGGTCACCCTGGTGGACGCCGTGGGCGACGTCGTCGCCACGACCACCACCGGCGGCGACGGCGCGTACGCCTTCCCCGACCTCGACGGCGGCCAGTACACCGTCATCGCCTCCGGCTATCCGCCCAGGGCCGCCGGGGTGACCGTCACCGGGGACGGCGCGGACGCCCAGGACATCGAACTTGCTGGTTCTTGATGGTGAGGCCGTCGTCACCGTTGAACTTGGAGTCCGGGGTGATCTGCGAGTACGGCTGGCCCGGGGAGAGCATGGCGCCGTG
>NZ_JBSGDB010000054.1:0-29211 GCF_053602155.1 Streptomyces sp. NPDC004561 | reverse complement strand
GGCGCCGCTGCGCTGCGTCGCCGGCGCGCCGGCGCGCGCGGCACCGGCCACGCGCTTCTCCAGCGTGGCCTGCGACGGCTGCGCGACGACCGGCTTGGCCGTGGGCTGCGGCAGCGCGGTGGCCGCGCCGGCGGACGTCGTCATCAGCGCGGCGGTCACGGCGCGGCGGCGACCGCCGCGGCGCCGAGGGGCAGGCCGCCGCGTATCCGGCGTCTGTGCCGCCCAGGCAGGGCTGTGGGCAAGAGAGGTCCCCCCAGGGAGAGATGAGAAGGAGGGGGCGCGTGAGGCACCCCGTACCCCTCAGCGCCGAAAGGCCGCCCCTCGTCACTGCTGGACGAGGGGCGGCCTGGGCACTGCCCGAGGGAAAACGGACCGTCAGTCTCCGTTGCCCGGAGTCGGCGTGGTCTTCTGGATCTGCATCAGGAACTCGATGTTCGACTTGGTCTGCTTCATCTTGTCGAGGAGCAGCTCGATCGCCTGCTGCTGGTCGAGCGCGTGCAGCACCCGGCGCAGCTTCCAGACGATGCCCAGCTCCTCGGCACCGAGCAGGATCTCCTCCTTGCGGGTGCCGGACGCGTCGACGTCCACCGCGGGGAAGATGCGCTTGTCGGCGAGCTTCCGGTCGAGCTTGAGCTCCATGTTGCCGGTGCCCTTGAACTCCTCGAAGATCACCTCGTCCATGCGGGACCCGGTGTCCACCAGGGCGGTGGCGAGGATGGTCAGCGAGCCGCCGTCCTCGATGTTGCGCGCCGCGCCGAAGAACCGCTTCGGCGGGTACAGCGCGGTGGAGTCGACACCACCGGACAGGATGCGGCCGGAGGCCGGCGCGGCCAGGTTGTAGGCCCGGCCCAGACGCGTGATGGAGTCGAGCAGCACGACCACGTCGTGACCCAGCTCCACGAGGCGCTTGGCGCGCTCGATGGCCAGCTCGGCGACCGTGGTGTGGTCCTCGGCCGGACGGTCGAAGGTCGAGGAGATGACCTCGCCCTTCACCGACCGCTGCATGTCGGTGACCTCTTCCGGACGCTCGTCGACGAGGACGACCATCAGGTGGCACTCGGGGTTGTTGTGCGTGATCGCGTTGGCGATCGCCTGCATGATCATGGTCTTGCCGGTCTTCGGCGGGGCCACGATCAGACCGCGCTGGCCCTTACCGATCGGCGAGACCAGGTCGATGATGCGGGTGGTGAGCACGCCCGGGTCCGTCTCCAGGCGGAGGCGGTCCTGCGGGTAGAGCGGGGTCAGCTTGTTGAACTCCGGGCGGCCACGGCCGTGTTCGGGCGCCATGCCGTTGACGGAGTCGAGGCGGACCAGCGCGTTGAACTTCTCGCGGCGCTCGCCCTCCTTCGGCTGACGGACCGCGCCGGTGACGTGGTCGCCCTTGCGCAGGCCGTTCTTGCGGACCTGGGCGAGGGAGACGTACACGTCGTTCGGGCCCGGCAGGTAGCCGGAGGTCCGGATGAAGGCGTAGTTGTCGAGGATGTCCAGGATGCCCGCGACGGGGATCAGGACGTCGTCCTCGGCGACCTGCGGCTCGGCGATGTCGTCGCGGCCACGGCGGCCACGGCGGTCGCGGTAACGGCCACGCCGGCCACGGCGGCCGCCCTCGAAGTCGTCGTCGTCCTGCGGGCCGCTGCTGCGGTCCTGACGGCCGCCGCCCTGCTGCTGGCCCTGCTGCTGACGGTCCTGACGGCCGCCGCCCTGCTGGTCGTCGCCCTTGCCGCGCCGGTCACGGTCACGGTCGCGGCCGCGCTCACGGCGGTCACGGCGGCCACGGCCGTCGCCGTCACCGGCGTCGCCCTTGGCCTCGCCCTGCTGGGCCGGGTTGGCGGCGGCGTCGGCCTTCGCCTCGCCCTTCGCCTCGGCGGCGACGGTCTCGGCGCCGCTCGCGGTGGGGCTGCCGGCCTCGGCGGTGGCGCGGCGGCGGCGCCGCTCGGCCGGGGCGTCGTCTCCCCCACGCTCGGCCTCGCCCGCGCGGGCGGTGCCGCCGGCCGGCTGGCCGGGAATCTCGATCTGCTGCTGGGCCACGGCCTTCTCGGCGGCCGCCTCGGTCTTGGCCTCCGCCTTCTTCTCGGCGGCGTCCTCGCCGGTGCGGGCCTTGGAGGTGGCCCGGCGCTTCGGCTTGGTCTCGGTGGCGGCCTCGGCCTTCGCGGCCGGGGCACCGCCGGAGGCCTGCGCCTCCTTGATGACCTCGATCAGCTGGCTCTTGCGCATCCGCGCGGTGCCCCTGATGCCGAGGCCCGAGGCGACCTGCTGCAGCTCGGCCAGCACCATGCCCTCGAGGCCGGTACCGCGGCGCCGCCGGGAGCCGGCACCGGTGGCAGGCGCGGAGGCGTCCGTGGCGGGCGCGGCAGCGGTCTCCTCGACACGTGCGCCCATCAGATCGGTGGTGTCGCTCACGAAGGGTCCTTCCCTGGAGCGGACGTCGGCCTGTCTGGCTCGGCGACCGGTTGTGCTGTCCGGCTACGGTCCTGTCTTCGGTGAACCGTGCCGGGGCGGTGGTCCGCCAAAGCGGCGGAAGAGAGTTGCTGGTGATGGCGCTTCCGCGAGTCGTGGCACCCAGTGTCACGTGGCGTGGTAGCACCGATTCCGGAGCGTCCCCGGCGGCCGGCTCAGCGCCCGCATACGACGTACTGCCCAGGTACGCCGCAAGGGACGCGGAGTGGCGTGGGAGGCTCCCGGAAGAATGTCTGTCCCGGACGGGGACACGAGGCACCTCGCCATGGTGGGGTCGGGTGCAGACTTGAGGTTAACACTACCGGATCCAACAAACATTCCCCCTCTCCAAATCCGGCAACCGTGTGTCAGGACGCAAGCGGCAGCACGCTCGCTCCCTGCACGTCCAGGTTCAGCCGGTTGGCGGCCCAGTCGGCGCCGGCCAGGGCCTCCACCTTGTCGGCGGTCCCGGCGTCGGCGAGGGCCATGACGGTGGGCCCGGCGCCCGAGATGACGGCCGGGATCCCGTCGGCCCGCAGCCGCTCCACCAGCGCGGCGCTCTCCGGCATGGCCGGCGCCCGGTACTCCTGGTGGAGGCGGTCCTCGGTGGCGGGCAGCAGCAGCTCGGGGCGCCTGGTGAGGGCCTCGACGAGCAGGGCGGCACGGCCCGCGTTGGTGGCGGCGTCGACATGCGGCACGCTGCGCGGCAGCAGACCGCGGGCGGTCTCGGTCAGCACCGGCTTCCCGGGCACGAAAACCACCGGAACGATGGAATCGTTCGGCTCCATCCTGATCGCACGGGCGGCGCCGGCCTCCATCCAGGACAGGGTGAATCCGCCGAGCAGACAGGCGGCCACGTTGTCGGGGTGGCCCTCGATCTCGGTGGCCAGCTCCAGCAGCGCGGCGTCGTCGAGGCGGGCCTCGCCGCCTATGGTCACGGCGCGCGCGGCGACGATGCCGGCGCAGATCGCGGCGGAGGAGGAGCCGAGGCCGCGGCCGTGCGGGATGCGGTTGGCGCAGACGATCTCCAGGCCCCGGGGCTGCCCGCCCAGCAGGTCGAAGGCGGTGCGCAGGGAGCGGACCAGGAGGTGGCTCTCGTCACGCGGGAGGGTCTCGCTGCCCTCGCCCGCGATGTCGATGTGCAGCCCGGAGTCGGCCACCCGGACGACGACGTCGTCGTAGAGCCCCAGCGCGAGGCCCAGGGCGTCGAAGCCCGGGCCGAGATTGGCGCTGGTGGCGGGAACGCGCACCCGGACGGCGGCGGCGCGGAAGGCTGGACCGGCCATCGCTCGAAGACTCTCCTTGAGCTGCGTGACTGTCGAATGACGCTCGATGGATCCGATGGTCACTCGGTGGACTTCCGATGACGTACGAAGACCCGTCGGGCCGCGGAGACGACGCGGCCCCGTGCCACACGCAGGGCATATGCGGTAGGCGGGTTCAGTACAGCCTATCGAAGGAAGGTTCTGCGGCGACATAGGGCGCACAGGAGGCGCACGATGCGTGTCGCAAGCCCCCTGTGCACCCGCCCCGGGGATGCCCCCGGCGGCCGATCAGGCCAGGCCGAGGCGCTCCGCCGCGGTGGCCGCGTCGACCGGCACGGTGACCGGCTGCGGGGCGCCGGCGACGGCCCAGTCGGGGTCCTTCAGACCGTTGCCGGTGACGGTGCACACGATGCGCTGGCCCGGGTCGACCTTCCCCTGCTCGGCCGCCTTGAGCAGACCGGCGACGGAGGCGGCGGAGGCGGGCTCCACGAAGACGCCCTCCTGCGCGGCCAACAGGCGGTAGGCGCGCAGGATTTCACGGTCCGTCACCTCGTCGATGGCGCCGCCGGACTCGTCCCGCGCCCGCAGCGCGAACTGCCAGGAGGCCGGGTTGCCGATCCGGATGGCGGTGGCGATGGTCGACGGGTCCTTGACCACCTCGCCCCGCACGATCGGCGCGCTGCCGGAGGCCTGGAAGCCCCACATCCGCGGGGTCCGGGTGGCGATGCCGTCGGCGGCGTACTCCTGGTAGCCCTTCCAGTAGGCGGTGATGTTGCCCGCGTTGCCCACCGGGAGGACATGGATGTCGGGCGCGTCGCCGAGCATGTCCACGATCTCGAAGGCCGCCGTCTTCTGCCCCTCGATGCGCACCGGGTTCACCGAATTGACCAGCGCCACCGGGTAGTTGTCGCTCAGATTGCGGGCGAGCGTGAGGCAGTCGTCGAAGTTGCCGTCGACCTGGAGGATCTTCGCGCCGTGCACGAGGGCCTGGCCCATCTTGCCGAGCGCGATCTTGCCCTGCGGCACGAGCACGGCGGAGACCATGCCGGCCCGTACGGCGTACGCGGCGGCCGAGGCGGAGGTGTTGCCGGTGGAGGCGCAGATGACGGCCTTGGCCCCCTCCTCCTTCGCCCTGGAGATCGCCATCGTCATGCCGCGGTCCTTGAAGGACCCGGTCGGGTTGGCGCCCTCGACCTTGAGGTGGACCTCGCAGCCGGTGCGCTCGGAGAGCACCTGCGCGGGCACGAGGGGCGTTCCCCCCTCGCGGAGCGTCACGACCGGCGTGGTGTCGGATACCGGCAGCCGGTCCCGGTACTCCTCGATGATTCCGCGCCACTGGTGGGTCATTGCTGGTTACTCTCCTTCAACCCGCATGATGCTGGCGACACCCCGCACGGTGTCGAGCTTGCGCAGCGCCTCGACGGTCCCGGACAGGGAGGCGTCGGAGGCCCGGTGGGTGACGACGACGAGGGACGCCTCGCCGTCCTTGCCCTGCTGCCGAACCGTATCGATGGAAACCCCGTGCTCGGCGAAGACGGTGGCGACCTGGGCGAGCACACCCGGTTTGTCCGCCACGTCCAGGCTGATGTGGTAGCGCGTGACCACGTCGCCCATCGGGGAGACGGGCAGCGCGGCGTAGGCCGACTCGCCGGGCCCGGTCGAGCCGCTGAGCCGGTTGCGGCAGACGGCGACGAGGTCGCCGAGGACGGCGGAGGCGGTCGGGGCGCCACCGGCGCCGGGGCCGTAGAACATCAGCTGCCCGGCGGCGTCCGACTCGACGAAGACCGCGTTGTACGCGCCGCGCACGGAGGCGAGCGGGTGGCTGAGCGGAATCATGGCGGGGTGCACGCGCGCGGTGACCGACGCGCCGTCCTTGGAGCGCTCGCAGATGGCGAGCAGCTTGATGGTGCAGCCCATCTCCTTGGCCGAGCGGAAGTCGGCGGCGGTGACCTCGGTCATGCCCTCGCGGTAGACGTCGTCGAGGCGCACGCGCGTGTGGAAGGCGATCCCGGCGAGGATGGCGGCCTTGGCGGCGGCGTCGAAGCCCTCGACGTCGGCGGTCGGGTCGGCCTCCGCGTACCCGAGCGCGGTGGCCTCGTCGAGGGCCTCCTGGTAGCCCGCCCCGGTGGAGTCCATCTTGTCGAGGATGAAGTTGGTGGTCCCGTTGACGATGCCGAGCACCCGGTTGACCTTGTCGCCGGCGAGGGACTCGCGCAGCGGACGGATCAGCGGGATGGCGCCGGCGACCGAGGCCTCGTAGTACAGGTCCCTGCCGTGCTCCTCGGCGGCGGCGTGCAGCGCGGCGCCGTCCTGGGCGAGCAGGGCCTTGTTGGCGGAGACGACCGACGCGCCGTGCTCGAGGGCGGTGGTGATGAGCGAACGGGCGGGCTCGATGCCGCCGATCACCTCGACGACCACGTCGATGTCCCCGCGTTTGACGAGGGCGGTGGCGTCGGTGGTGACGAGTTCCGCCGGGATGCCCTCACGGACCTTCGCGGGACGCCGTACGGCGACCCCCGCGAGCTCCACCGGAGCGCCGATCCTGGCGGCGAGGTCGTCGGCGTGCGTCGTCATGATGCGCGCCACCTCTGAGCCGACCACTCCACAGCCCAGCAGCGCCACCTTCAGCGGACGCGTACGCATCATCCGACCTCGTTTCCTCATACCGTCTACGGTTGGACCAGTCTCACTCACCGGACGGGAGTTTCTACCCTTGGTCCGGATCGTGAGACATCTATTTCATTTGTGCAGGGGTGGAAGACCGCAGATCTTCCACCCCTGGCGCTTTCCGGTCATCCGACGTCGAGACGCAGGAGGTCCTCCTCCGTCTCACGCCGCACGATCACCCGCGCCTCGCCGTCCTTCACGGCGACGACGGGCGGCCGGAGCACATGGTTGTAGTTGCTGGCCATGGACCGGCAGTACGCGCCGGTCGCCGGTACGGCGATCAGGTCGCCCGGTGCCAGGTCGGCGGGCAGGAACGCGTCCCTGACCACGATGTCCCCGCTCTCGCAGTGCTTGCCGACGACGCGCGCCAGCATCGGCTCCGCCTCACTCGTCCGGGACACCAGGGCGACGCTGTACTCGGCGTCGTACAGCGCGGTCCGGATGTTGTCGGACATGCCGCCGTCGACGGAGACGTAGGTGCGCAGCCCCTCCAGCGGCTTGACGGTGCCGACCTCGTACAGCGTGAAGGCGGTCGGGCCGACGATCGCGCGGCCGGGCTCGACGGAGATCCGGGGCGTGCGCAGCCTGGCGGCCTCGCACTCACGGCCGACGATCTCGCTGAGCGCCTTGGCGATCTCGTGCGGCTCACGCGGATCGTCGTCACTGGTGTACGCGATCCCGAGCCCGCCGCCGAGGTCGATCTCGGGCAGCTCGACCCCGTGCTCGTCCCTGACGTCCTTCAGCAGCCCGACGACCCGGTGGGCGGCGACCTCGAAGCCCGACATGTCGAAGATCTGCGACCCGATGTGCGAGTGGATCCCGATCAGCTCCAGCCCGTCGAGCCGCAGGGCCCGCCGCACGGCCTCGGCGGCCTGCCCGCCGGCGAGCGGGATGCCGAACTTCTGGTCCTCGTGCGCGGTGGCGATGAACTCGTGGGTGTGCGCCTCGACCCCGACCGTGATCCGGATCTGCACCTTCTGCCGCCTGCCCAGCGACTGCGCGATGTGGGCGACCCGCACGATCTCCTGGAAGGAGTCGAGCACGATCCGCCCCACGCCGGCCTCCACGGCGCGGTGGATCTCCTCGACGGACTTGTTGTTGCCGTGGAAGGCGATGCGCTCGGCGGGCATGCCGGCGGACAGCGCGGTGGCCAGCTCTCCCCCGGAGCACACGTCCAGGTTCAGCCCCTCCTCGTCCAGCCAGCGCACGACGGCACGGGAGAGGAACGCCTTCCCGGCGTAGAAGACATCGGCGTCGGCCCCGAAGGCGGTGCGCCAGGAACGCGCCCGGGCGCGGAAGTCGGCCTCGTCGAGGACGTAGGCGGGGGTGCCGAACTCCTCGGCGAGCCGGGTCACGGAGACCCCGCCGACGGTGACGGCCCCGTCCTCGCCACGGCCGACGGTCTGGGCCCAGACCTTCGCGTCGAGGACGTTGAGATCGGCGGGCGGCGCGGAGTAGTGCCCCTCGGGAAGGACGTCGGCGTGACGGGGCCCGGCGGGGTGGGCGGAACGGCTCATGACGGTGTCTCTCAGACTCTCTGTCTCTCTCCGGGCGCTCTCGCGAGGGCCTCAGAGGTGTTCGGGTGCGTCGATGCCGAGCAGGGACAGGCCGCCGGCCAGCACCGTCCCGGCGGCTTCGGCGAGCGCCAGCCGGGCACGGTGGGCGGCCGAGGGTTTCTCCTCGCCGCACGGAAGCACGAACGGCAGAAAGGGCAGCACGGCATCGGCGACGGTGACGAGATGCCGGGCAACCCGGTCCGGGGCCCGGTGGGTGGCGGCCGCGGCGAGGATGCGGGGGTGAGCGGTGAGGGCGGTGAGGAGGGGGGTGACGTCGGGGCCTGGGGGGTTGGAGGCGCTGACGGGGTGATGGCCGGCGGGGGTTGGGGCGGCGGGGTTCGCGGCGGAGGCGGGGTGCTGGCTGGCGGGGGTTGAGGCGGCGGGGTTCGCGGCGCCGGATGGATCCGGTGCAGCGAACGAAGGTTCTGCGATCGAAGGCTCTGCAATCGAAGGCTCTGCGATCGCGGGGTCTCCGCTCGTGGGGTCTCCGACCGGGCCGGGCTCGGCGGCGAAGCCAAGGCGGCCGGCGTTGCGGCTGAGGGACCGGATGCGGGCGTGGGCGTACCGCACCCGGAAGAGCGGATTGCCCTCGCGCTGGACCAGATGGTCGGCGGTGATGCGCGGCCGGTCGTGCGGGGCGGGGTGGAGCAGGGCCCACTGGGCGGCGTCGGGTCCGAGCGGAGCGGGGTCCTCGGCCGCGGGAACGGGCCGCAGATTGACGGGTTCACCGTGCTCCACGGTGACCCGCCCGCCCTGCGTGGCCACGATCCGTACGACGGCGTCGGCGACGACCTCGGCCCGGACCTCGTACGGCACGCGCAGCGCGAAGACCTGCCCGGCGAGGGCGTCACCATGCCCGTACCGCTCACCCTGGTCCCGGATCTCCCGGACGAGGCCGGTGACGGGATCGGCGGCCTCGTCTAGCCGGATGTTGAGGAACCCCGGCCCGGTGACGACGACGTCCCGGATACCGTCCGCGCCGACGAGCCGGGGCCGCAGGATCTCGGCGATCCTCAGCGGAGGCTGTCCGGCCGGCCGGGCGAGCTGCAGGGCGACGTTGGTGGCGAAGTCCCCGCACCCCCCGGGCCCCGGCTCGGTCACAGAGACCCGCTCGGGCACGGCCACGCTCAGCTCCCCCTCGTCGACGGCACGACGCACCGCGTGCAACACGGTGCGGGAGAGCTCGACGGGGGTCACGGGACAAGGGTAGGGGAGGAGGGGGGTGGGTATGCGAGGCGGTTTCTCACTGTGGGACGGCCCGGTCGCTACGGAAAGCCCGAACGCGCTCCGGACGCCGCGATTCCCCCCGGTCTCCACCACGAACAACTCACACGCGCCGGGCTACACATCCGTGCTCGTACTGCGTACCCACGCCCGGACCAGGCAAGAAGACGATCCCGTCTATCCACTATCCGCCGAAGGAGATCCCGCCGGGTACACCGTCGGCGACGCCGTCGTCATCGCCTTCACCCTCACCGTCCCCTCCCCTTCCACCCGCTCCCCCGTGCCCGGTGCGGCCCTCGATGAGCTGCTTGACGAGGCGGACGAGTTCGGCGGGCTCGAAGGGCTTGGCGAGGAAGGCGTCCACGCCCACGTCGAGGCCGGAATCGACCTCGTACTGGGTGCACGCGCTGATGATCGCGAGGGGCAGGTGGTGCGTACGGGGATCGGCGCGGAGGCGGGCGGCGGTGCGCAGCCCGTCCAGCCGCGGCATGACGACGTCGAGCGTCACGACGTCGGGCCGCACCTGGTGCACCACGTCCAGACACTCGGCACCATCGGCCGCGGTCACGACCTCGAGCCCTTCCAGTTCGAGGTTGACCCTGATCAGCTGCCGGATGACCTTGTTGTCGTCCACAACAAGCACCCGACCCGACGCGCCCGGCACAACTCGAGAGTAGGTCCGGACCGGCCACCGCGTCCGGGTTTTCCCCACTTCCACCCCGTACAGGGGACCCGCGTCCACCCCACCGGGAAACGGGTTCCTGATCATCCCGCCGAACCTGCTAGTGTTCTACCCGTCGCCGCGAGCGAAGCTCCGCAGCCGACACGCCCCCGTAGCTCAGGGGATAGAGCAACGGCCTCCGGAGCCGTGTGCGCAGGTTCGAATCCTGCCGGGGGCACCCAGCATAAGGTGCCCAAAGACCCCGTCACCAGCGGAAACGCTGAGGCCGGGGTCTTCGCGTATGTGCAGGCAGATGCGGCCGGAAGCAGCCGTTTGCCACCGCTCACGTAATGACGACGTAATGATCTTGATGCGCTTCGCAGCAGGTCAGAGCATGTTTCGCGAGGCTCCACGCGTGGCCGCGTGGACCACCTGTGGACACACCGAAGCCCCGGACCGAAGTCCGGGGCTCCCGTGGTCGATCGGATCTTTGTGTCAGTCCGCCGGGTCTTCCCCCAGCCCCTGCATGATCCGGTCGTTCATCTCCTGTTCCTGGCCGTCGATGCACTTGGCGTAGATCTTGAGCAACACGTCCACGGAGTGCCCCGCCCGAGCGGCCACTTCCGGTGCCGGCACACCGGAGTTGAGCCACTGGGACACCCCCGCGTGCCGAAGGTCGTACGGCCGCGCAGCCATCACCGAGTCGACCTGATGAGGCAGGAGCGCCAGGGCTCGCGCCTGCTTCCACGCCCGGGAGTAGGAGGACGCCGCGACGACGTTGCCCCGCTCGCTGGCGAACAGCCGGCCGTCCTCCGCTGTGCCGAACTCCTTGACGTGGTCCTGGAGCAGCCGCACGAGCGGCGGCGGAATGGGCACGGTGCGCACTTGCCCGGCCTCACGCTGCTTGAGCCCACGGCGGTCGTGCGCCTCGCCGGAATCCGTCCACGCCTTTCCTGCCGTGGGCCGGGTCTCGGCCAGCTCGATGCGGCCCCATCCCCTCTCCGGAAGCGTGCAGTCGGCCAGCCGAAGGCCCAGTGCCTCAGCAGGCCTCATCGCGGCGTAGTACAGGCAGCCGAAGAAGGCCTGTAGCCGTCGCCCGCTCGCACGGTCGTAGCCGCCGACGTATGTGAGCGCGGTCAGCAGCTCCCGAGCCTGCCGGGGGTTGACCACCACCCGCCGGTCGACCTCCTGCACCGCCCGCTTGCCCCGCTTGCGACGGACCCGGGACAGCGGGTTAGACGTCAGCGCCTCCAGCTCGACGGCGTACTCCAGGACGTTGAAGACCACTGCTCGGCGACGCCGGTAGGTCTGAGTGGCGGCCGGCTTGCCATCGAGGCGCCGGGTCAAGGCGTCGACCAACTCCTGTGCCCGGCTGCCTTCCGACAGTTCGGCCACGGGCAAGGAAGCCTTCGAGAGCCAAGCCAGCGCCGCGGCGATCTCCTCGGGCCGATCCCTCTCCCGCCGAGGCGGGGGCAGCAGATAGGACCGCAGCGCCCGCCGGAGGACATCCGAGGTAGGCCGCCCCCGCAGCGCCTTGACCGGAACCGGGAGGACGGTGGCCAGCGCATCAGTCACGCTGTCGCGCTGCTTGGCCGACGCCTCCGGCCACCGGGCATCCAGGTACTTGAGGGTCAGCTCCACGAAGCTCAGAGCGATCTTGCCGCCCCGCAACGAGTCGGGCAGCCCCGTGACCGTGTCGAATGCCTCTCCCCTGTCGGCGGCCCGCAGCAGCTTCGCGCGGAAGCGATCCGCCAGGGCCTTCGTCTTGTGCGAGTCGTGGAAGGGATCTCCGCCCACCGACCACCGCACGAGGTACGTCGGCCTCTTGGCGGAACGGTTGATGCTCAGCTTCCAGATGACGACCTTGTACGACTTCACCGCGATCCCCCGTCCACGTCTTCCGCCCGCTCCTTCACCCAGGCGTCGAGCACGTCACGACGGACCCGGAGTTCGCCGTTCGGCAGCCGGATGCAGGCTGGGGCGAGGTGGAGTTCACGCCAGCGGTAGAAGGTGCGGCGGGAGACTCCGCCCAGCTCCTCCAGGACCTGCCGCACGGTGAGGAGTTCGACGGCACTGCGGTCACGCACCATGCGGACCACCGCCCTCCCCCACCGAGGCCGCGAGCAGCGCCGCTTCCGGGGAGTAGCCCCGCCCGGCGTAGCGCCACTGCCCGACCACGGCCACGGGATGACCCGCCAGGCCGAGCGTGTCGCGCTGCTCCTCGGCGCGGTGGTCGGCACGGGCCCGGCGGAGTTCGCCCAGAGTGGTCGAGTACCGGCGGGACTTGGTCGAGAAGTGGCCGCCGTAGCCGAGCATGTGCGCCCACCGCCGCAGGCCGAGATCGGCAAAGGCGGGCAGGCCGCCGAGCCACCAGCAGGTACCGATCAGGCGCAGCACGTGCGCCCGCACCGGCAGTAGGACCATCTCCCGCGCGGACCGGATACGACCGTCGACAGCGCCGGCCGACTCCGCACCCTTGGTCGCGTACTTGGCGATGTACCCGGCCACGGCCCCCGACGAGGGACGCTCCCCCATCTCGGAGGCGACCGGACGCACGTCGACCTGAGTGCCGAAGCGCAGGATGCGCGCTCCGACCACCGACGCCCCCGGAGCCCGAAGGCGCACTCGTGCAACAGCAGCCGGAACGGCGTCGGTGAGCAGCTCGGTGGTGGCCCAGCAGGGCGGGAACGAGCCGGGCCCGTCCGGGCCATCGAGGCGGACCACGGCATGAAAGTGGATCAGGCCGCGCCGCTGGTACTCGGCGACCTTCGCGTACGAGACCCTGACCACCTCGGCCAGCCCCTTACGGGGCAGTCCGGCCCGCCGGGCGATCTCTCGCCGGAGCTCAATCCCGAAGCGGTGCCAGAGCAGCCCCGCGCACGACTGCCAGAGCACGGCCCCGGCGTAGTCGTAGCAGTGCGGGCAGAGCGGTTCTCCAAGGCAGGCATCGTCAGAGGCGTGCCGAGCGGTACAGCCGAGCGGGGCCCCGTGCGGACAGTGCTGCACGTCTCGCCGAGGGCGACACGGGCGCACTCGACCGGAGTGCTCCCGGCGGGTGTGGACCGGCCCGAAGCCGGGCGCGGTGAGAGTCGCGAACACACGAGGGTGCCCGCTCACCGACGGCGGCACCTCCTTGCCGCCGACCAGGCCGGCGCGCACGAGCTGATAGGTGTCCGCCTGATAGAGCCGGGAGCAGGCCGGGCAGACCGAGGAACGGCGGTTGCCGCACGCTGTCAGCAGCCGCATCCCGGTCGGCTCGGAGCCGCCGAAGGCAGCCAGGGCTTCTCCCGTGCCGGTGTCGACCAGGGCGGCGGAGCCGACGAGGTGAATCGGATTGGTACAGCCGCCGAGACGAATGATGGCGCGGCGCCAGACGAAGAAGTCCGGCAGGGATGCCCGCTCCAGGAGAGCGGCCACGCCCGGCGAGAGCGTGGGACCGGTCATCGGCGGTCACCCCCGTGGGGACGGAAGGCGTGCCCCATGACGGAGGCGATGGCTTCCGGCCGGGTCTTGGCGCTGAACCGGTACGTCGGGTCGGTCAGCCAGACCGCCGCGGCATGTCCGGGGCAGAGCCAGCGTTCTGTGCCGTCGAGGGCGACCAGGACGATCTGTTCTCGGCCTGTGCAGGTCGAGGGGTAGTCGGTGGAAGCCCGGAGGTCGCAGTCCGGCGCGTGGGATTTGCGCGGACGGTGGGCGGTGGACACAGTGTGAGTGCTCCTTTGACTGCTCATGTGGCGGATGGAGTGGGCTCCCGGCGGGGTCGGGTTTGGCGACTTCGCGCCCCGTTGGGAGCCCGTGAGACGTGCGTTCACTGCCGGTCCTCGGACGGGACGCCGACGGCCGGGTACGAGCTGATGACGTGATCTGACACGGACGAACACCTTTCGTTCGGGCTGCTCCTGGGGATCCGGGTTGGTGCGCGGGCTCAGAAGTGGATCTGGCCCAGCAGGCTGTTCACTCCGGAGAGCAGGAACGAGACCAGTGGCGCGGCGAGGGTGTGGGAGAGCAGGAAGCCGAAGGCGCCGCAGAGCAGGGCGTCCAGCCGGCGCAGGTAGCGGATGTGGAGCAGGAACCAGATCGCGAAGCCGAGCAACAGCACGGCCGAGGTGGTGACCAGCACTGTGACGCTCCTTGTCAGGCCGGGTCGGCGGACAGTTCAGGCAGTGCGGGAGTCAGGTGAGCGTGGGCGGCGGCGATGTCTTCGGCGTCCGCCTCGGTGATCAGATGCGACCGGCCGCGTTCCCAGCCGTCGCCGGACGCGAGGACGGCAGTGCCGGCCTTTTCGGGTGCGATGGCCTGAGCGGCCTTCAGGGCGTCCGGGTTGAGGTCGCCGAGGGTCATTTCCGCCGTACCGGGGTCGGCGACGCGATGACAGACCCGGCCGCCGAGCTGAGCACGCAGTGCGGTGACACCGGGCCCTAGGTCGGAGCCGACGCGCTGCCCGGCGACGACGAGGAACACCCCGAGCGCGGCCCCGAGTTGGGCGAGGCGGATCAGCGCGGTGCCGGCTGCCTGCGCTTCGTCCTTCTCGTGGCGTCCGGCGACGAGGAAGAGTTCCGCGATCTCGTCGACGATCACGACGACCGGCACCGGCCGTTCCTTCTCGGCGAGGCCCCAGATGTTGCGGACTCCGGCGGTGCGGCAGACGGTCATTCGGTCGAGGGTGAGATCCACCAGTGCGGCCAGTAGCCGTACTGCCTGCGCCCGGTCCGTCGCCAGGGCTGACAGGCGGGGGCCGTAGAGGGACAGTTCCATGCCGCCCTTGCAGTCGATGCCGACGAGGGCGACCGGCTGCGGTGCGAGGCCGGCGACGAGGGCGTTGATCAGGGTCGACTTGCCGGAGCGCGTGGCCCCGACGATCAGCCAGTGCGGAACCCTGCGAAGGTCGATCACCCAGGACGCCCCGGTCTCCAGCGTCCCGACGACCACTCGCAGCAGCCGCCCCGGCTGTCGGATGCTCGGTGCGCGAGGTGCGGCCAGCGGATCGGCGTACATGGCGGCGATGCGTACGACGCCGGGCCGTCGAGGGGCGACCCGGACTGCGTGCACTTGCCACCCCTCCGCCATGGCTGGGGCCGCTTTCACGAAGTCCGCCGGGAGTTGCCCAGGCAGCAGTCGGGCCAGGAGGACGAAGCCGGCCCGCGTGGGCCGGATGAGCCCATACCGAGGCACCCGCGGTTGAGGCGGCGGAGCGCCATTGCCGACGAGCCCGGACACGACGGTCAGTGCGGGACGACGACTCACGGCGAGCCGACAGCCAGCCATCAACGCCCGCCAGGTACGGACGACGCGAAACGCAGTTGCGGGGTAGCCAAGTAACAGCCACCAGGCGGCCGGATACCTACGGCGCAGCGCCGGGCCCGCGATCAGCAAGCCCGACACCACGACGGCGGTGGCCACAACGATCCGACCCGGCCAGGTCGCCCCAGCGGACGGGTCGGAGGCCAGGAGTATCACTGCGCGGCCCCCTTGGCGGCGGGCGCCGCGTGCAGGGGACGGATCTCGGCGGCGCGGTAGGCAATGCCGTGCCGCCCCTCGTTCTCCCAAGGAACGGCGACCAGGTCCCGCACAGCCACCGGGGTGCCGATCTGCAGTCCGGACGGCTCACCGGGGACGCTCACGTTCACCACGTCCGCCGAGGTGCCAGCCATCAGACACAGGCCGACCTGGTACAGCGTCTTGCCGGTCTCGCGGTCCACGCGGACCTGCCCGGTCTCACGGTTGGCGACCCGCGGAGCCGGGGGCACGGCACAGATGATCCCGGTGAACTTCGCGGTGTCGATCGGAAGGGTTGCCACTGACGTTGTCTCCTCATCTCAGGCACCCGCAAGCTGATCCTGCGGGCTGCTAGACCACCCGTAGTACGGGTGGCTGGAGTCCAGATTGGCGACCCGTAGTACGGGTTGTCAACCGGGTTGGGATGGGAGAAGCTGTCTACGCTCGTGGACACGGCGTTCACGACGAAGCACAAGCCGCAGAGGCCACGGCCACGGAGGGTGGGCATGCCGCCGAAGAACACGCAGCCGAAGTACCGGCAGATCGCCGACTACCTGCGCGAAGGCATCCTTGACGGCACCTTCCCCGCCGGCCAGCCACTCCCCTCGGAAGAGGCACTGGCCAAGCAGTTCGGCGTGACGCGCCCCACAGTCCGTCAGGGACTCACCGAGCTACGGGCGTCCGGTCTCGTAGAGGCCATCATGGGCCGAGGCACCTTCGCGCGCTCCCCACACAACCGCCCCAGCCTCACGCGCCCCCGAGGTGTCCGCCGCACGGCCGACGGCCAGTACGCCGAGGGCGACGGCATCCGCTGGACCGACGCCGAAGAGCCCGCGGCCACCCGCACAGACGCGCCACTAGCCCTCGCTGACTTGCTCCGCATCCCGCCGGGCGAGCCCCTGTTCACCTACGACGCCTTGCAGACCGCCGACCAGGGCCGCCTCCGCCAACTCCACCGCACCTACGTGCCGTTCTCGGTACTCCTCGGCACCAAGTACGAGGAGCAGCCCCCACCGCCGGCCCCCCACCTCTACAACGCCCTGGCCGAGCTGGGCCACGAGCTGCACTTCACGGAGTACGTCCGCACCCGCATGCCCCTCCCCGACCAGGCCCAGGCACTGCGCCTGGCCGAGGGCGTACCGCTGCTGCACGTCATCCGCGTCACACTCACGACCGGCGACAAGCCCCTAGCCCTGGAGGAGTTCCAGCTTCCAGGGCACGACTTGGAGCTTGCGTTCCGGCTGTAGCGACAGAGCGCAATCGAGCTACGCGGTTCAGACTTTCTCTACTTCATCAAGGCGGCTCGCTCCGCTCACCGCGCGCGGCCCGGCCCCCGGCCGGGCCTGCGCTCCTGTCTTCGCCCCGCTCCAGCCCGGCCGGCGCCCGTGCCGCGCTCTACAGCGATCAGCCGCTTGAAGTCAGAGAAGCAGACGTCGTGGCTGGGGCGGTCGGCTCCACGGCTTTAGGCAGCCACTTTGGCGCGAGCCTCGAAGATCACGGCCCCAACGTCGTGCTCTACCGGGCAGGTCCACAGACTGCCCGACGCGCCGGAAGCTTACGGGGCCATGATCACTCGCGCCAAAGCAGCTCCAGCCCAAAGCCGCTCCGCCAACCTCGTCTACCTGCTCAGGTATTCGAAGGTCACACGTGCCGCCTCGCTCGTCGCTCGATGACCCCGGATTGCACACAACGCCACTGCCGAGTACTGCCTATCCCGCTTTAACGATCGAACCAGGTCCGACATTGCTTCTCGGTAACGATCCAGAGCTGACGACTGTTTCGTCTTAATCCACCATCTATGGGCCTTGTCGGCATCATCGCAAAGTTTGAGAATCTCGGCATATATTGCGCGACGAGCTTCCACCAAACGCACATGATCCAAATGGTAGTATTTGGTGGAAGTGGCGACTTTATCCTTAGCAGCACTATCAATGCCTGCCCAGTGAGGATTAGCCGACACCTGACCCGTCTCATCGAACCAAAGCAAGGCAACGTCAGTCGCGCAGCAAGGGTCAATCAGCAGCGGTACCTCTTCGGACAGGATATCGTCCGGGCCATTCGCCCGTTCAGATCCGTCGAGGATGGGGAAGTAGTCCGACTTACCGCCAGCCGTACCATCGGGGCCCCTACGCCACGAGTTGCAGAAAGTACAAGCGAAACGAAAGTTCCGATAGTCGAAGGCTATCCACCAGTAGCCCGGATGGTTGGGCTCACCCCTCACCGAGGACTTCGGCCTGTAATGGTCAACTGCGTTGTCTGAGCGGTGATCGCGAGTTTCACAATACCAACATTTACCGTTACTCACGGCCGCCAGGTCAGCCTTCAGTTCACGCCAGAGCTTGCCGTTTTCATCGATAATGCGCGCTCTCGCCTTGGCACTACCTGCCGCCGCTAGGTCCGCCTTCACCTTTCTTGCAGATGCGAGCCACGGCGCACTGAGACGGAGCCCTACCTCTTCAATGTCAATGAAAATCAAATCCGACCCCCATCAATCATCAACATCAAATAGATCACGCACGATTTCAGCAGCCTCTTGCCTGTTCTGCTCAATCTCTTCGCGTGACAGAACGACCTCATCTTGCGGCTGACCCTGTGCGCGGAACTTGGCCCGCAGAAACTCCTGAAATTCTGGATCGCGGTTTTCGAGCAAGAGCCCAAGGCCCCTCAGCTCATGACCCAGAGCCGAGAGCTCCTGCTCCTCTTCAGGCGTTAGGACAGACTCCCTCGACGCTAGCTCTCTCTTGCGGTCCAGCTTCCTCAGAGTCTCCAAATCCAGTTGCGATCGAAGCCCGTAGACATCACTTGTGAGCAAGGCGCCAACGCCCATACCCCTCGGATCCTCTAGCGGCTCAAGAGCGACGATCCTGCTGTCTTCCCGGCGCTCTAGGATTCTGACCTCATCCTTGGTGAGGCTCGCAACGACCAAGGGATCATGAGTCGCCATAAGCACCTGAGAGCCAGCATCTAGGCCCCCAAAGTCATGCAAAAATTGCTTGTACTGAACGCTCCAAGCAGGATTGAGATGGGTGTCCGGCTCGTCAAGGAGGAACAATGATTCCTCTTCTTTGGTAAACCGCATGAGCCCCAGCACCAGCAGCAATTGCTGCTCGCCCTCGCTAAGCTCTCTAAAGGTCAGCGGAGCATCAGCCTTGTTAATAGATACGCGAATTCGAACATCGTTGATGAGCTCAGAGATATATGTACTTTCAAGCGCCTTGAAGAACTCTTGATTGCTTTCATAGCCACTCGCCAACTCCCTGACTTCATCTAGGCCAGGCAAGTAGAGAAACAAATGTTCAGAGCGGATATGGCTATTGAAACCAGTCCTAACTCGGGTCTTCAGGCGTAGTGGCGCCAGGGAAATGCGATAGAGACTGTCGAGCAAACCTCTCACGGTACCGCGTGCGTTCCAGAAACGGGGGTCACCGTCATTACTATTCCACGACGGCTTCTGCATAACAAACAGAACGGAATCCAGGCCTTGAATGCCGAGGTGATCCCGCAAGAGGGACTGAACTGCCGGGTCATCATCAAGAAAGAAAGCGAGAAGCACAAAATTGGAGTGAACATTTCGCGCGTAAAACAGCGGTCTAATCGGCCTGTCGTTACCACCGACCAAGTCTTTGTAGAATCGCTCTTGGTGAGCTACGAAGTGATCCTCGAGACGATTACTTGGGCCTGAGTAGTAACCGAACACGTGCCGTGGCCGGTATCGCGCGCCAGCAGACCCAGTGAAGCGACCAGCTGGGATGTTCTCCCCTCCGACCGAACAGCTAATGCGATACCTTCCATCTTGTTCCCAGGCGGACACCTCAACGTCGTATTGCCCGATTAGATAGCGGATCCTGTAGGCGAAGGAAGGTGTCGCCCCTAGGTCTAGGTCGCGAAAGATCAGTGTTATTGCTTCGAGTAGGTTCGACTTGCCGGCTCCGTTCCTCCCGACAAGCACTGCGACACCAGAGGTGCCGTCGAACTCCACTCGGAAGTCGCGGAGATTTTTGAATCTCGGAATCTCTACTTCCAGGAGACGCATCAGGACGACACCTCAAGGAATACCGCAGTGTCATCAGGTCGGTGCACCTGCACGAGGCCATTCCTTTCGAGATCTCGCAGCAGGAAGTAGAACTCGTCGGCATCTTCTTCGGTCAATGCCAGAGATGCATAGAGCTCTTCGGGAGTGGCCCTTGTGCCTGCAGCCCGCAAGGCTTCAATAACTCTATCCCTGCTCGGTGAAGCCTTAGCTGCCCTCGTCGACGCTCGCTTATTTGCCGCCACTGCCTTCTTCCTGTTCTCTTTCGGAGCTTTACCGCCCCTAGCCCGCAAACTGGAGACGAGCTCAGCTGACGTGCGTGATCCTGTGTGCTCGCTGGAAATCTCCTGTGCCAAAGGTCCATATGCGAACGACGAAATCAGGGCCCGCTCAATCGCGGCGGAGCGCTTGAGGCCCGTTTCCACCTTCTCTCGCAGCAGATCCAACTCTGAAATCGCATCATCCATCAGCGCCACCAGTTCACGCTGTTTGTCGGCACTGAACAGAGGCACGGGCAATTGCCTGACATCAGCGAGATTCAAGCCCGGCATATTAATGCCTCGCATACGTCCCCGTAGCCAGGTCTGAGCTGCGCCACTCGCCAACCAGTGTGCGAGAAAGGAGCTATCGATTTCAGCAGCTGGCCTGAGTCGTGCGGTCCCCTGAGTGATATGCGCACCATCTAGTTCCTGCGGCACGATGGCTACCCGTGTATGACGAATGATCCCCAACAACACATCGCCCGGCCGCAGTGCCGATCTGTCATACTTGCGCGCAATTTCCGGACTAGTACGTCGCAGTTGATCCTCTAGGATCTCCCCCTCGCGAAGATCCTGGCCCCGGATGTACGGCACACCGTGCTCATCATCGATGTCTGGCCCTGGTTGGTGAATTCCGTAGACAATGGGCGCATCTGCCTCAACCACCTCACTGGCCTTCTTCCACTCCCCGCCGACCAGCTCCGAAAGCGGTTCCAGGTCGAAGTGAGTGTCGCCCAGGATGATCCGATCACGAACTTTCCGCGGAAGGTCAGAAATAATCGGCATGGCCTTTTGTAGCGCATCCGTCGTCAGATCAACGAGGTCCTGTCCCTCTCGGGCCCTTTCCACGATGTCCCGCTGAACTTCAAGCGGTGGAACAGGGAACGGGAGATCTCTGAACCGCTTGAGTCCAAGGTTGACAATGTTGGTCGTACCCCGGGCTAGAGCCGAGAACACGCCACCATGCTGATAGGCTCGAAAAACCAGCAGGGCAAAATTTGGGTGGATTTCCTCATGCGGCCGGAACCGAATAACGTGGTTCTGGAAGTAGAGCTCCTCGACCTCTCCGTTAAACAACGCAGATCGACCAACAAGCTCCCTGCTCTGCCCCTCGCACAAAAGTACGTCCCCAGCCTGAAGTTTGTAGCGTAGCCGCGCTTCAGGTGAGAAGGACATGGTGGCAAGGTCTTCCAGGTCCAAACGGTCATCGAAGACGTTCGCTACTCGCAGATAGGGACGAATGTCAGGGCCATTGGCTGCAGCAGGAGTACGTTGCTGTCCGACAATCGCCTCGCCGGCCTCGCTTACTAGGCATGTAGACCAGGTCTTCGGGAAGTTGAGGTTGTCGATCATTCGCTGGTCCCCTTGGGAGTGTCGGTGGATGCACCTGTAAGCCCATAGGCGCCCAAGATTCGTCCCAGCGATTCGACGGCAGACTTAGCGGTTTCCAGTTCGCTGCTGAGCAAGTTCGTTAGGTCAAGCAAGTTGCCAGGCTCAGCCAAGCTTTCGCTAGTGAACCACTCTGCCTTATCGAGGCGCTCACCATCTGCCGCAATTTCCTCGCGCGTAAGGTAGTGAAAATAGTCGCTGGCTCGACGGGGACTCCTGCCGTTAGGGTCATCGCCATAAGCTGCGACAAAGTCGTCGAGGTCTGTGTCGGTTAGTTGCCGACGCTTCCCATATGTAGCTCCTCCATTGCGCAAGTTATAGAACCAAGTCCCGTCGCTCTTGCCGTCATTCGAGACGAAGAGTACTGAAGTTCTAATGCCGGTTGCGTAGAAGATGCCAGTGGGAAGACTCAGGACCGTGTGGAGGCGAAATTTGTCCAGCAGTATTTTCCTAATCGAGGCGGCTACGCCAGACTCGAAAAGAACGTTATCGGGTACGACAATGGCCGCCCGACCATGTTTCGCGAGCGACTTATAACAATGCTGAATGAAAGCCAACTGCTTATTGGAAGTGGGGAAATCCAGTTGCTTCTTCTGCTCCGCACTTAGCGATCCCTTCAACCCGAAGGGCGGGTTGGTGAGAATCACGTCAGCTGCCGGCTTCAAAGGGGGCTGACTCAAAGTATCAGCATTCTTGATCTCAGCCCGCAGCTCGTGCAGTAGGAGATTCATAAGGGCCATGCGCTGCACGTCGTGGACCAACTCATTCCCGACCAACCGAAGGTCACCGCTGCGCATCGAGCTTGCAAACAGGCCTGCGGCGACTAGGAAGCCAGCGGTTCCGGTAGCGGGGTCATAAACTACTTCTTCCCCGGTTGGCTTAAGTACCTTCACAAGTGCATCGACTACTGGGCGTGGAGTGAAATATTGACCCGCGCCATACCGAGACTCTTGTGCGTTCTTCTCGATCAACCCCTCATAGACATCACCGAGGCCGTTCTGTTTCGCCCTGTACCAATCAATGGCGTCGATCTCGCCGATCAGTTTATACAGTGATGCGCTATTACGAACCTTTGTGGACGAATCGGCATAGATTTCCCGAACGATCTGAGACTCTGCCGTGGAAAGGCTTACGAGGGTGCGTTCGTAAGTAGAGAGCGCTTCTGATGGAGGCGCCGACCGCAGGGCTTGCCAGCGGCTTTCGCGCGGGATGAGTTGTTCGATCTTTAGCTCATCGGCCAATTTAAGAAATAGCAAATAAGACAATTCGTTCAAGTACTCGTGGTATGTGACCCCCTCGTCCCGGAGTACAGAACAGAGGGACCAGAGCCGGCGCGTGACGTCTGAAGTGTCTTGCATGTTGGCCATCTCCGCAGCTAGTTACTGAACTTGTCAGGCGCTTGCGCGCTCCCTAGGCATCACCATCCGTCCGTTTTTATCCGGTTTGCCCTTGTTCGTGACACGCTGGATGATGCACTCCCCTAAATCCTATGCTGCTGCGTGGTGGCAGCTCACGTGGGCTCGGCAACCCGGTACTCCTGCCGGCGCGTGGTTGTACTTCAGGGGAGTCCTCAGACGCTGTTGGAGCGCGACCATTTCCTTTCAAGTGAATGGCAAGCTGTCAGCAGCAAGGGCCGGGGGTGTGGTGGTGACTTCTGGCTGCAGGCCAGGTTGTGCAGGCGGGCGATACCGCAGGGGACCCAGTAGCCGTCCTCACCACGGCGCCGGCAGCCCCGCACAGCCTTCGATCCGGTTTTGGCTAATCTTGGAAGAAAACGAGTCGACGTGCGTACAGGTTTCGAGGGCGCCCTGCGGCTGATAGGGGTCAGCCCGAATCGTTAGCATCGTTCAGTACCTGAAGTGCTAGGTCCCACAGTGAGTTCACACCGTCCGCCGTCCAACGGCTCGGCCCCTGCACTGCGACGGGAGAATTCTCGTAGCCTGCAAGCTCCCAGATTCGCGTGACGAGACCGGTCGCCGAATAGACCTTCTCGTCGTATGCCCATAGAAGGCATTTGACCCGGTCGTTAACCCACGTCGCCTTGGCTCGCCGCGAGTCATCTGCGAGCCAAACGGCCACAGCCTGCTTCTCGGCATCGCTTTTAGGGCGGAAGCTCAATGGAGTACCGTCTTTAAGGCGTCGAGCACTGACAAGCGTGTGCACCGCGTTGGGCCGCCGTTGCTTACGTGGAGCCCGAACTGGAGGCCGATAGTCGTCCGGAAGAACCGGTATGGTGCCACCGCGCCTTAGATCCTCTAGAACCCGTTTAGCCAAGTGCTTGCAGCGGGTCTCGTCAGTGAAGGTGTTGGCTAGAAAGGAGTTTCTGCCGTATTCGGAGTCGACGTGATGGATCAGCCAGGACAACACCGACGATGTCAACTCAGGGATGCGGTCCAGTGTTGGCTGCCAGTCCAAGTTCGGCTCGTCGAGCAGGTCCTTGTCGAAAAGCTGGAAGACGAGATGTGTGACGAGCATGTCCCCGCGCCGCGCCATATCGGCAGCTCGTCCGTGTAGCCGCTTCTGCTCGACCTCCAACGCCGCTCCGACTTCCCGGCGTACCTGTACCGAGCGCCAGATTCGATGAGCGCTGGGGATCTCACTGAACAACCGGGGGTATGCGCCTCCGGTGCCACGATCCCAAAGAAGCTCTGTGTCTTGGCCAGCGCGCACAGCGAGTTCTGGGCTGTGGTGGGCGCACGCCAATGCGATCGCCGCATGCACCACTGAGCATCCAGCCTCCGGAGCCGGATCGGGCTCGCCTCGCTTGTAGACGTAAACCTTGCCCAACGACAGCTGGAAATCTTCCCGAATCTCCGCCTGATTCGGTTCCAGGGCAATAAAATCGCGTCGTGACACGTCATTCTGCGTGTTCGTTGTCTCTGTGATTCGCTTGGCATAGACCTGCCGGTCCTCACCCAGAGAAAATGCCCGAACAGTGACGTCAGCATTCTCCACACTGTCAGGATTTCGCAACATTGCCTCGTGGATCGAGGTAACGGTTTGCGCACCATTGACAACACTTACCCCGTGCAGTCCGAGCCTTACCGGCTCGTCCGGTCGACGCCGCCCTGGCCAATGGGGCACGATGTCGTCACACAGAACTGTGATGCCGTTATTGAAATACCAAAAATTCTCTGGTTCTTCGATCAAAGTTTCCTTGATTCCGGAGTTGATCCGGGTAACACCCAGAGAATTTCGGACGTTCTGCTCATAAAGTGTGTCGCCGTGGTCCGCATACCAGGCAGCGATATCGCGGACCGCCACGGTCCCCTGCCAGGCCTCGAAAGGAGTATCCCGTTTGATCCAGCGTGACATTGTGGCTTGTACGTTGACTGGCTCCGGTTGCAAGTCTTGGCGCAACTGCCGGTGGAAATCGGCGCTGTTCAATACTTGGTACCTGAGCATTGGATCCTGATTGTGATTGAACTCCGCTCGTGCTCTGTCCAGCACCTCCGTGGCCGCCTCAGAGAGCACGCCCTCCCCCATGACCGCGATGACGAGGGTGATCCGCAATCGCGGGTCCCCCATGGCTGCGTCCAACTGCGCCACGTGGGGAGTCAGCCGCTCGTTGAACTGGTCGAAGTCACGTCGGTCAATGATCCGGAGCCCGTCGATCAATTTCAGGGCCTCGCCCTTGTCGAGCTTGGCCTTTCCCTCGTCGCTCCATTTGGCCTGGACCAGCCAGACGTCCCGCGAATTCTCACCCACGGCGACACCGTCAATGCCCTGATCCTCCTCTCCGTCGATCACAGCTTGGCCAGCCGTTTCGTAATCGCAGCCCGTCACCAAACGGACGGCGGAAGCCGCCAACGCCCGCGAGAGGAATCGGTTATCCCGCCCCTTCTGGTCGTAACCTTTTAGGTCATCATCGAAGATGAGGCCCGAGTAGTTACGTAGCAGCGCAGGCCGGATGTGCTGGACATAGGTCGGCATGCTGGACGACCCCCGTTGTTTTGTGCTCATCCCCACCTCACATCGCCCGTGTGCATACTGAGCCGGGCACGTACAGACGCGACAGACCAAGGCACATGCTAGTTCCATCGACGCATCGCGAAGAAGACATGGAGCAATCGACGCCGGATGACACAAGCCACGCAGTCCTCCACCACCTGGGCCAGGCCAAGGGCTACTTGCAGGTAGTCCCGCGGCATAGCTGACGTCGCTTCCCATGGACGTCAGCGACAACCACCTCGCGTACTGCAGCTCGTCGCACGACCGTCGGTTCATGGCCTATCTGTGGACGAGCGCGGCTCCCGGAGCAGGCGCTGCCTATCTGACCTGCTGAAACATCTGAGGTGCACGCGCCCTCCGGAGCCGTTGCCTCAGACCGGACTACTCGTGCAGTGTCACCGCTGGATGCCAGGATGACCTGTCACGCATTGAGGGGGCGGCATTGCCATGAGATTCGACCAAAGGCTTGCGGACAAGCTCGACGCACTGATGCTCGAACTGCTTCTGCCGGACGACGCCGTGGAGTCACTGGGGAGGTGGCTGGCTGACCCGAAGGGTGGCAAACGCTACGCGAACGGAACCGGTCCTCACACTATCTCGTACTCGCCTTTGAACTGGATGGCCTTGGCTCCCTGGCCTGCCACCTTTGCCGACCGGATTGCGATCCAATCCGCAGACGTGAGCCGAGCCGACGTCGTGGCCGCAGTCACGGCCGCCAGTCAGGCAGAGAACTGGAGAGAGGCGTTCGTGGCTACCCAGGTGTGGGGCTACGGTGATAGAGGCTATGGCCCGTTCCGTACGAGACAGGTACTCGCTCAACCCGACGCTGACGTCGTCATCGCAGATGCAGTGTCTCTACTCCGGTACGAGGGTCCGGCCGCAGCGTACGAGAAGCTGAACACGGTGGACGGCCTTGGGCCGGCGTTCCTCACCAAGTACCTCTACTTCGCAGCTCTTGCACTGCCGAAGGTGACAGGTCTACGTCCATTGATCCTCGACAGCGTTCTCGCTGACGTTCTCCGCCAGCACGCCACGAGGCTCGGGTGCGCGCTTGGTTACGAGTGGTCCGAGGCGATCGCCAAGCGAATTTGGTGCGACGGTGGTTGGACTTCTCACCGATACGACGTCTACCTCCGGTGGATGCACGCAGCCAACGACCAACTGGCAGCCACGTTGGTGGGCTGGCCCGCAGCTCCGGACGTCCTGGAACTAGCCCTCTTCAGTGGCGCCTTGAACCCTGCATGACCGCGTCGCTGGGCCTTCCCAGCATGCTGTGCTGCCCCGAGGACGAAACCTAGTCGTGCCAGACGCGTGCCAGATCGTGCGGGATCCACGGGGAATAGCGGAGACCGAACCGTCGGCTTGCTCGACCTCATACCCGCTCCGCCCCAGGTCAGCTCATCAACCACTCACAGAAGACCCGAGCTTCCCAAGCTGATGGCGCAAGGCGGGAGACCCCAAGCGGGGTGGGGAACCGCCACGGGTGATTCGGACGTTTCGACTTCAAGACGGGGGTGGTGTTTCTACCCTGGTGTTCTTTCGGAGCCGCCTAGGTCGGGGACATCAAGTGAGTGCTGAGATCGTACAGTTGGTCGAACAGGCGGGCCCAGCGGTGACAGCCGCGGTGGGCGCGTACGGGGTGGCAGTGCTGAACCGGACCCAAGATGCCGTTGCCGAGGCGACGGTCGGTCTGGGGCAGCGGATCCTGCAACTGCTCTGGCGGCGCGGGAACGAGGCAGGCCGGGCAGAGCTGGAACGGGTCGTGGGCGAGGCCGCCGACGAGCAGGACGACACCTACTCCACGGCTGTGCTGGGCCGGCTCCTGAGGCGCGCGTTGCAGGACGATCCGGAACTGCGGGAGGAACTGTCGGCCATGCTGCCCGCCCCGGCCGCAGGCACGGTCACCATCACGGCATCTGGTGAGCGGTCGATCGCCGCGCAGCACATCGGCACCGCAATCACGGGTGACGGTCACACCCCGCCACGGTCGTGAGCACGGACGAGGCCGCGTCCGGGCCGCGGGTCAAGGCGGCCGCAGACCGCTCGATAGCAGCTCAGCACATCAGCAACGCCTACACGGGTGACGTCGTGCTGCCTGCTGAGGCGTTGCAGGCGGCGGAGAGAGTCATCGCGGCGCCGGGCACGTCGAACCTGCCTCCGGCGCCGCTGTGCCTGGGCCGTCAGGAAGAACTGACCTGGCTGCGGCGCACTCTGACCGACCAGCGCGAGGGTGCGATCACGCAAAGCGGAACCGTGCACGGCCTGGGCGGGATCGGCAAGAGCACGCTCGCCCTGCACTACGCCCACCGTCACCGCGGCGACTACACCCTGATCTGGTGGGTCAACGCCGCCTCCCCCGACGAGATCGAGACCTCCCTGGCTAGCCTCACCCAGACTCTGATTCCCGGCTGGGCCATAACGGCCGGGCGCGGGGCGCAGGTGGCGTGGGCACGGCAGTGGCTGGCCTGGCATCCCGGCTGGCTGCTGGTTCACGACAACGTCGAGGACCCCGACGACCTCGCCCCCTATACCGGGGCACTCCACCAAGGGCACCACCTGGCCACCAGCCGCCGCACCATCGGCTGGCCCGACACTGCCCCCACCCTGGCTCTGGGCAACCTCCACCCGGACGATGCAACGAACCTGTTGTGCCGTCTCGTGTTCAAGGACACCACCCCCACTGCGCGCCAGCAGGTCGATGCCCATGCTCTTGCCGCTGACCTGGGGTATCTTCCTCTGGCGATCAAGCAGGCTGGCGCCTACCTCGCCCAGAACCGTGGCATCAGCCTCGACGCCTACCGCCGACGCCTGGGCACCAAACTCGACAAGACGGCCCACGGCCTCGACGCCGAACGCACCATCGCCCGCATCTGGAACGTCGCTCTCCGCGCCCTGGAGCAAGCGAATCCGCTGGCCGTTCAGGTGCTGCACACCGCCGCCTGGCTCGCCCCCGACGACATCCCTCACACCCTGCTCACCCCACCAAGCACCGACTCGGACGACATCGCGGAAGCCATCGGCACCCTGGCCGCCTACAGCCTGATCACCACCACCGAAACCACCCTCAGCATCCACCGCTTGGTCCAAACCGTCCTCCGCACGCCCCGCCCCAGGGACAAACCGCAGCGGCCCCGGCACCTTCAAGGACGCGACAGCGCCGAACAAGCAGTCCTTCACAGCCTGGCGTCGGCTCCAGGCCAGGACAGCACCACCGACAGTCAGTGGGACACCCTCATCCCCCACCTCATCACCCTCGCTGCCACAGCCTCACCCGGACACCACAACGCCCCCCTGACCGACGCGTACAACAACACTGCCAATCGCCTCCATCACCAAGGCCACACCGTCCGTACCATCCCCCTGCTGGAGGCCGTTCTCGCCCAGTTCGAGCAGGTTCTGGGCGACGCCCACCCCGACACCCTGGCCAGCCGCAACAACCTTGCCGCTGCCTACGAGTCGGCGGGGGACCTGGGACGGGCCATTCCTCTGCTGGAGGCCGTCCTCGCTCAGCGCGAGCAGGTCCTGGGCGACACCCACCCGCACACCCTGGCCAGCCGCAACAACCTCGCCGCTGCCTACGAGTCGGCGGGGGACCTCGGACGGGCCATCCCCTTGCACGCGACCACCCTCGCCCAGTTCGAGCAGGTCCTGGGCGACACCCACCCCGACACCCTGAACAGCCGCAACAACCTCGCCTACGCGTATCGGGCGGCGGGGGACCTCGGACGGGCCATTCCTCTACTGGAGGCCGTCCTCGCTCAGCGCGAGCAGGTCCTGGGCGACACCCACCCGCACACCCTGGCCAGCCGCAACAACCTCGCCAACGCCTACGAGTCGGCGGGGGACCTCGGACGGGCCATCCCCTTGCACGCGACCACCCTCGCTCAGCGCGAGCAGGTTCTGGGCGACACCCACCCGAGCACTCTGACCAGCCGCAACAACCTCGCCTACGCGTATCGGGCGGCGGGGGACCTCGGACGGGCCATTCCTCTGCTGGAGGCCGTCCTCGCTCAGCGCGAGCAGGTCCTGGGCGACACCCACCCCGACACCCTGAACAGCCGCAACAACCTCGCCGGCGCCTACCAAGCAGCGGGGGACCTCGGACGGGCCATCCCTCTGTACGCGACCACCCTCGCTCAGCGCGAGCAGGTCCTGGGCGACACCCACCCGCACACCCTGAACAGCCGCAACAACCTTGCCGCTGCCTACGAGTCGGCGGGGGACCTGGGACGGGCCATTCCTCTGCTGGAGGCCGTCCTCGCTCAGCGCGAGCAGG
>NZ_JBSGDB010000053.1:0-29288 GCF_053602155.1 Streptomyces sp. NPDC004561 | reverse complement strand
GGGCCGCCAGCCCACCAGGAGCACCCGCGGTTGCCCACCCGGCACGGCCGGCGGGCCGGCCGGGATCTCGCTCGGATTCACTGTCACCTCTGATCTGGTCCCGCCGGTGGCGGGTTCTGGGCCGCGGGTCATACGGGCTGGGGGGACGTGGTGGTCACGGCGGTCGCGAACCACGCGGCCAGTGCGCGCAGCCGGGCCTCGGTCTCGGCGGCGTCGGCGCCCCGGACGACGGCGCGTGCGGCCCGCTGGGAGGTGGCGCAGACCTCGCGTGCCACCTGGCCCGCCACGAGGTCGACCTCGGTGGCCACCACGCCGGGACGCGCCAGCAGTTCCTCCCGGGCGGGCACGTGCCGCACGTGGCCGGCGGGGGCCATGAGGTGGATGAACCCGTGGCTGCCGCCGGACGCGCCGGCCGCCGGCCCGGAGTCCGCGAGCGCCGAGGGCAGCGAGAGCACGCTGCGCGCCCACTCGTCGTGCAGGTCGATGCCGAACTGGCGGTCCAGCATCGCGGCGATCTTGCCGCCGCCGACCCGCCCCGCGCACTCGCTGAACACGAGTCCGCCGTCGGCCTGGTGGAACATCTCCAGGTGGAACACGCCGTCGCGGTGGTCCAGCGCGTCCAGCACGGCGCCGGTGAGCCGGTGCGCGGCCGCGTACAGGCCGGCGTGGCCGGCCGGGTCGAGCGTGAACGAGCCGACGAGCGCCCCGGTCTGGAACTCGATCAGGTTGTGCAGGTACCGGCTGACACCGAGGCCGAGGACCCGGCCGTCCCGGACCACCCCGTCGACATGCAGTTCCGTGCCGCTGACGAAACGTTCCACCAGCCACAGTCCGTCGCCTGCGGTACCCGGCGACGCCACCAGCTCCGTGAGGGCGGCGGCGGTGTCGACGCGGTGCGTGTCCATGGTCCCGGCGCCGGCCAGCGGCTTGACCACACAGGGGAAGCCGTCGGACCGGCCGACCGCGGCCGCCAGGCCCTCGACGACCCGGCAGTCGGTCACCGGCAGCCCGGCCTCCTGGACGCGTCGCTTCTGCACGTACTTGTCGCGCAGCGCCACCGCCGTGCCGAGCGGCAGGACCGCCCGGCCGGCCAGCTCCCCGAGGGCGCTCGCCGTGACCATCTCGAACTCGCCCGCGCTGCACACGACGTCGAACGAGGAGGGCGTGAGCCGGGCGCGGTCGAGGCCCGCCAGGACGCTCTCCAGGTCAGCGGGGTCCGCGACCGGGACGACCCGCCGCACGGCGGGGTGCGCCCGGGCCGCGGCCAGGTCGCCCGGTGCCGCCGCGCAGGTGACCTCCGCGCCGTGCGCGTGCAGCGCGGTAGCGGCGGCGTCCGGTTTCCAGCCGATGGTCAGCACCCGCACCGGGTGGGAGGCAGAGGGCATGGGACAACCTCGTGGGTAGGAAGTGGCGGTGTCGTACGGGGGGTTCAGCGGCCGGCGGCGGACCCGCGCGCCTCGTACCACTGGCGGTCCTCGTTCAGGTACCGGCGCAGGCTGCCGGGGTACATGGCGCCGAGCGCGGCCCGGCCCTCCGTCGTGACGCGTCCGCCGATGCGCAGCGCGTGGACGCGTCCCGGCGCGCCCTGGGGGTCGCGCTGGGTGAAGGCGGTCCGGACGAACGGGGTGACATAGGCCGAGTCGCCCGGCTCCAGCACCGTCTCGAACGCCTCGTCGCGGTACCGCCAGGTCATCCGGACGGGACCGGCGCCGACGTTGTACAGGTACTGGTGCTGGTACGTGCGCAGGGGCTCCGGCGCCGGCCCGGCGCCCGGGGTGATCTCCAGGGCCCGGGAGTGCGGGTGCAGCCTGCTGCCGGCGAGTTCCCTGATCCGGTACGACTCGCGCGCGCCGCTCGGGTACGACCACTCCCGGGAGCCCTCGGCCGGGCGGTACCGGACGCCGTCGCGGGTGTCGTCGACGACCGGCAGCAGATCACGCGGCGAGACGCCGAGGGCCGCGGCCATCGCCTCGGTCTCCCGCCCGCTCGGCAGGTCACGCCCGGCCAGGAGGTCCTGCACGCGGGCCGCGTCGAGGCCGGCGTCGGCGGCGAGCCGGTCGGCCGGGAGCGCCGCCGCGTCGAGGACGGACGCGAGGAGCGCGGCGTGCGCGGCCCGGGGGTCCGCCGCGTCGAACGCGAACCGCTCCGCCGCCTCGGTGCCGAGCGCCGACAGTTCGTGCTGGGCGTCGCCCATCAGCTCGCCGCCGTAGGTCAGGGCGAGGATGTAGGCGTCCTGGCCGGCGTCGCGCGAGGTGAAGGTGTGCGGGGAGAAGGGCAGGCCCCAGATCGAGTCGCCGGTGTTCATGCGCAGGACGTGATCCCGGCCGGCCCAGCGGTAGTAGTAGTTGACGGGGCCGACGAAGTACGTGAACTGGTACAGCAGATGACCGTTGTTCCAGTGCACGTTCGGGTGGCGCGGGTCGTCGTCGTCCACCACCGAGAGCATTTTGATCCACTCGGGGCGGAAGGACGCGAGCCGGGACATGGCGGTGTCCCGGTACTCGTAGTAGTCGATGCCGCCGCGCTGGAAGATCCGGGCGGAGGCGACCGAGTCCTCGGCGCGGTGGACGCGGACGCCGTCGGGGCAGTCGTTGCGGAGCGGGATCAGGTCGCGCTCGTTGAGCGGCCACACGGCCGCCGCCCGGTGCGCGAGGTCCACGGAGAACGGGCGCCGGCCCTCGACCTGGTCGAGATAGGCGTCCACGGGCAGGCCGAGGTCCGCGGCGGCCGCCTCGGTGTTGCGTTTCAGGTCGTTGGCGGCGCCGCGGAGCAGGGCGCCGGCGCGGGCGCGGAAGCCCTCCTCGTCGACGGGCTGCGGCTCGGGGTGGGGGGTGGCCACGGGATCTCCTTTCTGCGGGATGGTCGGGTGCGCTGCCTGAGCGCGCTACAGGGCGTGTGCCAGGGCGTCCCGGACCGCGTCCGGGTCGAGGGCGACCGGGTTGTTGCGCGCGCGGGCGCCGGCGGCGAGGCCGGCCCGGACGAGCGAGTCGAGGTCGGCGGCCGTCACCCCGTGGTCGCGCAGCCGGGGGGACCAGCCGTGCCGCCGCAGCAGTTCGGTGAACATCTCGCCGGCGGCGCGGTGTTCGACGTCGAGCAGCCGTGCCAGCTCGGCGATCTCCGGTCCCCCGCCGGCCGTGCCCGCCCGGTCCCGGTTGTGGTCGAAGAGCCAGCGCAGCTGGAGCAGGCAGGCGACGCCGTGCGGGACGCCGTGGCGGATCGTCAGCTCGTAGGCGAAGGCGTGCGCCGCGGTGGTGCGCGTGAGGTCGATGGCCTGGCCCGCGCGCAGCGCGCCCAGCGCCAGCCGCTCGCGCTCTCCGGGAGAGGGATCGGTCAGGTCGCCGCGCACCAGCGGGATCAGGATCTCCAGCGCCTCGCGGGCCAGGCCGCGGGAGGCGCCGGTGGCCCGCCGGCTCCAGTACGACTCGATCGCGTGGCTGAGCGCGTCGAACGCGCAGCTGGTGGTGACCGCCGGCGGGCAGGACGCGGCCAGCTCGGGGTCGACGACCGCCGCCGTGGCCCGTACCCGGGGGTGGTCCAGGGAGTGCTTGCGTCCGCCGGCGTAGACGGTGGCGAAGGTGGTGGCCTCGCTGCCGCTGCCGGCGGTGGTGGGGACCAGCACCAGCGGCACCGGCGCCCCAGCCGGTCCGGCGGGGGCGCCGCGCAGGGCGGCCAGGGCGCCCGGCTCGTCGGCCGGGAGCACCCGTACCGCCTTGGCGACGTCCATCGCGCTGCCGCCGCCGATGCCGAGCACCAGGTCCGGCTGCCACTCGTCGCGCAGACGGCATCCGGCGAGGACGTCCGTCAGGCGCGGGTTCGGGGTGAAGGCGGGGAACGGCAGCCAGGCCACGCCGTCGAGCAGGACGTCCGCCCGGACCGAGCGCAGCGCCCGGGGCGTGGCGACGACCAGGACGCGGCGCGCGCCGTAGCCGTCCAGCACCGCGCCCAGGCGGCCGATCGCCCCTCGGCCCAGGTGCAGCGCGGTCGTGTCCGGGGCCTCGGTGGCGATCGGTCCGGGCCCGATCACCGGGCGGCGCCGTTCAGCGCGCCGGCGAACCGCCGGAAGATCTCGGGCGCGCCGACCGCGGAGGTGGCCCGGGGCGGGGCGGCGCCCCGGTTGGGGCCGACGGTGGCCACGACGAAGTGCGGCCCGGGGCGTTCCAGGGCGGCGGCGAGGGCCGTGTCGACCTCGTCCGCGGTGCGGCAGTGGGCCGCCGTGGTGTAGCCGCAGGCGCGGGCGACCCCGGCGAAGTCGGTGGTGCCCGAGGTGGTCAGCTGGCAGCCGGTGGACTCGTAGGCCCGGTTGTCGAAGACGAGGTGGATCAGCGGGGTGGGGGCGGCGGCTCCCACCATCGACATCGACCCCATGTGCATGAGGGCCGCGCCGTCCCCGTCGAGGACCACGACGGGCCCCGCGGCGGGCCGGCCCTGCGCCACGCCGAGCCCGAAGGCGAGGGCGTGGCCCATCGAGCCCTGCATGTAGAAGTGGGTGTCGGCGTCGCCGGCCGCGAAGAGGTCGCGGGAGGTGTAGCCGGTCGTGGCGACCAGCGGCAGCCCCTTGAGCCGTGGCAGGACCCGGCGCAGCACCTCGCTCCTGGTGGGCAGGGTGTCGTCGGCGGCCGCCGCCTCGCCGGGTTCCGCGCCGATCGCGCCGCGCTGGACCAGTACGAACGCGGGCCGGCCCCGGTCGACGGCGTCGAGCGAGGCGGCGAGGACCTCCTTGAGGCTGGTCTCGTCGCCCGTCAGCACCCGGTGCCGCACGCCGAGCGTGGCCAGGATGGGCAGCGTCGTCGCGCCCATGACCTCGTGCTGCGGCTCGTCGCCGGCCGGGTCGGGCCAGCCCCGCAGGCTCATGAAGACCAGGGTCGGAATCCGGTACGTCATGCTCAGCGAGGTCAGCGGGTTGATCTGGTTGCCGAGGCCCGAGTTCTGGGCGACGACGGCGGTCCGGCGGCCGGCGGCCGCGGCACCGGCGGCCAGGGCCAGCGCGGAGCCCTCGTTGGGCGCGGGGACGTAGCGGCCCTCGCGGGTGAGCCGGGTGATCGGTCCGGAGAAGAAGGAGCAGGGGACTCCGGTGACGAAGTCGATGCCGTGCTCGTGCAGTTCGTCGCAGAAGCGCTGGGCGGTGATCACGCGCCTATCGCCGTCCACTCGTCCAGCCGCTGCAGCGAGAAGATGTCCTTGACCGGCACCACCTCGTCCTCGATCGGCTTCGAACTGCCGTACTGGTAGATGGTGTTGAAGGTGTCGCGCAGGGCGGTGACGGTGGCCCGCATGCCCTGGTTGGCGTAGATGACGACGGAGACGCCCGCGGCGGCCGCGTCGTCCACGGTCCAGTCCGGGTAGGTGGTCGGCACGATCACGACCGGCACCCGCCCGTCCCACCGCTCCAGGAAGTCCAGCACCTGGCCGTTGGTCGGCTGCTTGGAGTGCACCAGTACGGCGTCGGCGCCGGCGTCGGCGTAGGCGGTGCACCGGGTCACCGCCTCGTCGACCCCGAGGCCGCTGATCAGGGCCTCGGTGCGGGCGATGACGAAGAAGTCCTCGGTGCTCTGCGCCTTCTTGGCGGCTTCGAGCTTGCCGGTGAAGTCGCCGACGGCCAGCAGGTCGTGGGCCGCCTCCGCGAAGCTGTTCATCTTCGGGAAGAGCTTGTCCTCCATGCAGACGGCGGTGATCCCGGCGGCCTCGTACTCGTGCACCATGTGCACGACGTTCAGCGTGTTGCCGTAGCCGGTGTCGCAGTCGGCCACCACCGGGATGCCGATGGCGCTCTGCATGTGCGCGGCGGCCTGGAGGTACTCGGTCATGCTGAGCAGGCTCGCGTCGGGCAGGCAGCGCGCGGCGGACACCTCCAGGCTGGAGGACCACACGGCCTGGAAGCCGGCCTGCTCGGCGAGTTTGGCGCCGAGCGCGTCATGGGCGCCGGCGACCCGCACCGGGGCGTTCTGGGAGAGGACGGTGCGGAACGAGGGGTAGGTCCTGCGCCTTATCACTCTTGTCCTGCTTTCTGGGGTTGCCGGGCCTGCTCGCCGGGCCCGGGGCGGTAGCCCCCGACCAGTCGGTTCAGCCGTGAGATCAAGGGAATGTCCGAGGGGTCCACGCCGGACAGCGCCGCCGCGTACACGCTCACGAAGTCGGCGAGCAGCACGAGGGAGAGGACCCGCTGAATGCGCGTCGCGCCCCGGGCGGGGATCCAGTGGGCGGCCGCTCCGGTGCCCGCGACGAGCTGGGCCGTCAGCTCCAGCCGGTGCAGCGCACGCGGGTGCTGGTCCGCGGGGTCCGCGAGGAAGACGGCCGACCAGCGGGCCGGGTCCAGATGGTCCCAGACGCACAGCTCGTGGTGGTCGGCCTCCAGGACCTCCGAGGCGAAGGCGGCCTGTTTGCCCGTCTCGTTGAGCTGGGTCTTCCAGCGGTGCGCGACCGCGGCGGTGGGGCCGGTGCCGTAGACGAGCGCCGTGGTGCCCGTCAGGTCGCGGGCGAGCTTCTTGGCCAGGGAGTCGGGCGGCGACTGCGGGCCCCACTCCTCGACCAGCTCCTGGAGGAAGTCGGCGGCGTCGGCGATCTCCTCACGCAGGTCAGGGCCGGCGCCGGCCGCGGCGGCGCAGGCGAGCGCGGTCACGATCGCGTACGACGTCACCGCCCGCGGCTGGTACCCGGCGGGCACCCGCACCAAAGGTGTCCCCCGCCCGGCCGCGAGTTCGGCGAGCCGTCCGCCGCCGGTCAGGGCGACGACGGCCGCGCCGGCCTCCCGCGCGGCCGTGAAGTACTCCAGGGTGATGTCCGTGTTGCCGGAGTAGCTGGGGCACAGGACGAGGGTGTTGCCGTCGAGCCAGGGCCACGGACGGTAGTCGCGGACCGTGTGGACCGGCCGCCGGGCGCGCGGCCCGAGCACGGCCGAGGTCACGTCTCCGGCGAGACCGGAGCCGCCGACCCCGCACACCACGAGTCCGCCCGGGAAGTCGCCCCGGGGCAGCTCCACTTCGCGCAGGAGGTCCAGCGCGTCGCGGAGGTGGGCGGGCTGGGCGACGACGTCGTCGATCATCCGCCGGGGGTCGGCCTGCTCCACGGCGGGGCGGGCCAACGGGTCGGCCGGGGCCGGCTCTCGCTGTCCTTCGGGACGCACGGCGGGCTTCACGGCCGGCTCTCCGTCGCCGGCGCGGCCTGCCGTACGTACCGGTGGCTCGCCGGGTCGGGGCGGAAGCCCGCCTTCTCCCAGAGCCGGTGGGCCTCGGGCGAGCCGTCGGCCAGGGCGCTGATCCGCTCGGCGCCGAGCTGCCGCAGCCATGACGTGCCGGCCGCGATCAGCTCCTGTCCGACGTCCTCGCGCTCCTGCCACCGGGGGTGGAGCACGACGCGGTAGAAGGTCGCGCGCCAGCCGTCCCAGGCGGGGAGTGCCGAGCCGACCGGGGTGTCGCCGTCGAACGCGGCGAACAGGGCCGCGTGGGGGTGGTGGAGGAGCGCGGTCAGGCTCTCGGCGTTGTCGGTCTCGCTCGGGCGGTGCCCGGCCGCGCGCCACAGCTCCATGATGCCGGCGAGGTCCTCGGGACCCGCCCTGCGCACCGTCATGTCGTGCACTGCTCCGCCTCGTCCGTGTGGTGGGGGGTCGCGCCGCTCGGGGCGGGGGCGCCGGCGGCCCGGGTGTAGACGTCCAGCAGCCGGGCGGTGAGGGCCTGCCAGGTCTTGGCCGCCACCCGTGCGGGGCCCTGGGGCCCGCGCGCGGTCTTCCAGTCGTCGTGGACCGCCTCCCGCAGGAGCGCGGCGAGGGCGCGGGTGTCGCCCGTGGGGTACACGGCACCGGCCACGTCGGCGACGATGTCGGTCACCCCGCAGCGGTCGCTGGTCAGCACCGGGGTGCCGCAGGCGAGCGCTTCGATGGCGGTCATCGGGTAGGGGTCGTTCTCGCTCGGCAGCACCAGCAGATCGAGCGCGGCGAGCAGCCGGGCGATGCGGTCGGGGTCCCCGACGTGTCCCGCGAACACCGTGTCGGGCAGGGCCAGCCGGCGCGCGGCCTCCTTCGCCTCGTCCAGCGCGGGCCCGTCTCCGACCACCAGGGCCTGCGGGCGTTCGGCGGCCGGGAGCGCGGCGAGCGCGGCCAGCAGGTCCGGGACCCGCTTGTAGCGGACGTGCCGTCCCACGTAGGCCACGCAGGGGCGCCCGCCGGAGAGTCCGTACGACCGGAGGACCGCGTCGCGGTCGACGTCCCTCGGCCGGAAGACGTCCGGGTCGAAGCCGGGCGACACGATGTGGACGCGGTCCGGGGCACAGCCGGCCGCCTCGCTCATCAGGCCGCCGATGCCCGGGGTGATGGCGACGAGTCCGCGTGCGCCGCGCAGTCCGGCCCGCTGGTACGAACCGAACGCCGAACCGGAGTCTCGGAAGAACTCGCTTCCGTGCGAGACCACCACGTAGGGCAGTTCCGGGATCCGCGCGGCGGCGTACGCGATGAGGAAGGCGTGGTTCACGTGCAGGACGTCGGCGCCGAAGTCCTTCGCCAGGTCGCGCAGCGCGGTGGTCCACACGTCGAGGTAGACGGCGATGTCGTCGGCGGAGAGCTCCTCGTAGAGGAGGGAGCTGTCCCGGTGGCCGCTGAAGCTCGGGAACGGGAAGGGGAGGTTCCAGCGTCCGGGCCGGGCGGGGGTGCCGATGACCTCCTGCCGGAAGGGGAGTTCCTCGACGGTGCTGCCGGCCGGGCACAGGGTGGCCACCTCGTGTCCGAGGGCCAGCAGGCGTTCGGCGACCTTGCGGAGGTAGATGCCACTGCCCGACCCGTCCAGCGGGGTGTGGCTCGCGAGCAGGACGCGCATCAGGCCACCATGATCCGGGAGAGTTCCCGGTCGCCCGTGTAGGCGGTCCGGCCGTGGAACCAGGTGCGGTTGTCGAGGAGGTACCCCTCGCCGGGCCGCAGCGCGAACGTCGTCGCCACGGCCGCGAGCGCGGACCGGAACGCGGGCAGGGCCCGGACGGCGTCCCAGGAGAAGTGCACGAACCGGTCGAAGCGCAGCCGTACGTCCACGACTTCGCCGTCGGCGATCCCGAGGATGGGGCCGGTGTGCTCGTGGTCCCCGGTCCGGAAGATCGCCGCGTCCGGCGCGGTGACCGCCTCCAGGGCCGGCCGGTCGTGCTCCGTCAGATGGCGGGCGACGTCGGCGCCCCGGTAGAGCACGGTCTCCCCGCCCTCTCCGGAGGCCCGCTCGCACCGGAGGAACAGATAGCGCGGCGGTTCCCCGATCGCCGGCCGGTCGGTGTGGGCGAGCAGTTCGCCGGTGGTGAGTCCGACATCGGTCTTGCCCTCGGTCAGCCGGATCGGCGTGATGCCCCGGGCGTCGCTGTCCCGGTGCAGCATGACCTCGCCGACCGACTGCGCGGCCCGCAGCAGGGTCTCGTCGTCCGGGCAGGAGAACGTCAGCAGCCCGTCGCTCTCCTTGATGCGTTCTTCCAGTCCTTCGGGGCGGAGTTCACCGATGAAGTGCGGCAGCGCGTGGGGTGCCGTGAGCGTCATGCGTGGGTCCTTTGCGACAGCGGCGGTTGAGCGGATGCGGTGCGGCTCAGCCGCAGTGGGCGCGGAACAGCTGCTCCAGCCGGTCGCAGATCAGGTCGGCCTCGGCGAGCGTGAGGACCAGCGGGGGCTTGATCTTGAGGACGTTGCCCTTGCCGGACCGCGAGGGCCGGACGACCAGGCCGTGGTCCATGGCGCGCTCGGCCAGCAGGTTGGCCAGCTCGACGTTCGGGGCCTTGTCCGCCCCCACGATCTCGATGCCGATCATGAGGCCGACACCGCGTACGTCCCCGATGACCGGGAAACCCGCCTGAAGTTCCGTCAGCCGCTGCATGATGTGGGCGCCGGTGGCCCGCACGTTGGCGAGGAAGCCGGGGTCGTCGATCACGTCGAGGGTGGCCAGCGCGGCGGCCGACGCCATGAGGTTGGTGCCGTAGGTGAAGGAGTGCTCCGTCGGCGCCAGACCGCTCATCGGCTCGCTCGCCAGGATGGCCGCGACCTGCGCGCCGGAGCCGCCCAGCCCCTTGGCCAGGGTCATCGCGTCGGGCTCCACACCGAAGTGCTCGGCCGCGAACATGCGGCCGGTGCGGCCGATGCCGGTCTGGATCTCGTCAAGGATCAGCATGATGCCGTGCTCGTCGCACAGGCTGCGCAGCTGCTGGAAGTAGCCGGGGGGCGGCACGATGTTTCCGCCGTTTCCGGAAATCGCTTCCACGAGAATGGCCGCAACATTCCCGCTGCTGGCGAATTCGAGGAAATCATTGATGCGCTCGACGCAGAGCATGCGGCAGGAGCCGGGATCCTGGGCATAGAAACATCGGTAGCAATACGGGTCGGGAACCTGGAGGCCGCCCGGCATCAGCATCGGGAAGGGTTCTTTACGGAAAGCGTTTCCAGACAGACTGAGCATCCACATCGTCTGCCCGACATGGGCGCGGAACGTGGTGACGACATCACGCTTCCCGGTCGCGTGCTGCGCCATTTTGATGGCGCCCTCGTTCGCGGTGGATCCGCTGGAGACGTTGAGATGGGCCTTGGCGATCCGGGCCGGGGCGAGGTCCACCAGCCGCCGTGCCAGGCGGTTGACCTGGTCGGTCTGGAAGCGGGCCGCCGTGTCGATCAGCTGGTCCGCCTGCTTCTTCAGTGCCGCGACCACGGCCGGATGCTGGTAGCCGAGACTCATGTTGAAGGTCCCGGCACCGCAGTCCAGATAGGCCCGGCCGTCCGCGTCGTAGAGGTATACGCCCTCTCCCCGCACCATGCGGGTATCGGTCACCGGACTGTAGAGAGCACTGGGATCTGTTGTCGGCATTGAGGGCATGTGGGGTTCCCCTCGTCGTTTTTGACTGAGCCATGTGACGGCTTTTGCGCGCACCACACAGAGGATTGTTCCTCCGGCGTTCACAAGACCGATGATCTTGCGCAACTGCGCGTCACTATAGCTATGTTGATCTTGAGTAAGTCAAGAGACGAGAACCAGCCAAAGGCGGCCTGTCTCGTTTACGACGGCCGACCGGTCCGATTTCGGACTCGCCCTTGGTGAAGAAATTGGTTGAACGGCTGACGATCCATCAGGAGGGCGTGCCGCCGGTGGGTGGTGGGCCAATCGTGTGTACTTCGCACCCGGCGCCGCGCACGTCCATGACCTGCCGGAACCCGGCGCCGCTAGCCCTTGTGGGGGCCGCCCCCGCCACCCGTTCACCGCATTCCTGACGCGCCCTCAGGAAGCGGATCTTCCGGACTGCGTCTTACCTCGGAAGAGCAGGGGCGCGTCCCCTGATCGAGTCGGAACCCGAGCTCTGGGGAGCACCATGCGACGCACCGCCCGGCTGCTGACCGGTACCGCGCTCGCCGTGGCCGCGGCGGGCCTCGCCACGGCACCCGCCTACGCCGGCGGCGCGGCACCGGCGGCTGAGCTCCGTGGCGCTCAGGCCGGCAGCCTGGACGTGTACCCCTCCACCGTGACGCCGGACAGCCCGGTCACCGTGAACACCGCCGCGTGCGGGGACAAGGGCGCCGCCACCGGGGACGCGAGCGCGGTCGGCGCCGGCACCTTCACGCTGGCGCCCAGCGCACACGAGGGCGAGGCGATCGGCGGGTTCCGGGTGCCGGCGAGCGCGCAGCCGGGGACGTACGAGATCGTCGCGAAGTGCGCCGAGGGCGACCGGCAGGTGACGGGCGACCTGGTGGTCGCGTTGAGCACGGCGCACGACCAGGTGCAGCCGCGAGGAAGCGTGAAGACGGGGGTCGGCGGCGCACTCGGCCCCGACCCCGTGCAGACCACGGCGGGTGTGGCGGCTCTGGCCGTCGCCGCCGCGGGCGGTACCTGGCTCCTGCATCGCCGGGCGAGAGGCGACGGGATCTGACGGACACCCTCCGCTGTCCGTCGCCGGTACCGCACATCCCGCCCCCTCCGGGTCCGACGCCCCTCGCGACCCGGAGGGGGAAGGGGTCGGCCGCCCCAGGCCGGGGCCTGACCAGGCCGAGTTCGGGGGTTCGCCTCCGGGAGAGGGGTTCGTATGCGCAGGACGCGCACGCGTGCGGCCCGTACGCGCAGGCTCGGGGACACCGCGATAGCCGCCGTCACCGTCGTCGCCCTCGGTTCGGGCGTGTGGCTGCTGGGCTCGCAGACGCACACGCCCCCGCAGCCGACGGCCGCCGAGGGCCGCCCCGACCCGGGCGAGGAACGGCTCGCCGCACCCTCGCTGCCGCCCTCCCCTCCCCTGCGCATCCGGATCCCGTCGATCCGCGTGAACGCCCCCCTGATGGGCCTCGCCCTGACCCGCTCCGGCAGCCTCGACGTGCCGCCCGCCAAGGACAAGAACCTGGCCGGCTGGTACGAGGCCGGCACCACGCCCGGCGAGACGGGCACCGCGATCGTCGCCGGCCATGTCGACAACACCGAGGGCCCCGCCGTCTTCTACGACCTGGGCGCGCTGAAGCGGGGCACCCGCATCGAGATCGACCGCCGGGACGGCACGGTGGCCGAGTTCACCGTGGACGCGGTGGAGGTCTACTCGGCCCGCGACTTCCCCGACGAGAAGGTGTACGGCGCCGCCCACCGCCCCGAACTCCGCGTCATCACCTGCGGCGGCGGCTACTCGAAGGCCACCGGATACCAGGGCAACGTGGTCGTCTTCGCGCATCTGACGGGCAGCCGCTGAGACGGGCCGCCCGCTGACCGCGGTCCTCCACTCCTAGGCGAGCCACTGTTCGTAACCCAGGTTCGCCACCAGCGCGAGGACGACCGTCAGCAGCACCACCCGGACGAAGCCGCTGCCCTGCTTCAGCGCGGTCCGCGCGCCGAGGGTGCCGCCCGCGAGGTTGAAGACGGCCAGGAGGGCGGCGAGTTCCCACAGCACCGTGCCCTGCCAGGCGAACATCGCGAGGGCGCCGGCGTTGGTGCAGCAGTTGACGATCTTCGCGGTGGCGGAGGCGCGGACCAGGTCCAGCGGCAGCAGCGCGGTGAGCGCGAGGACCAGGAACGTGCCGGTGCCGGGCCCGATCAGGCCGTCGTAGAAGCCGATGCCCAGGCCGGCCAGCCCGATCGCGGCGAGCTTCTGGCGGCGGGTGGCCGGGCCCGCCGCGGGGGCCGTGCCGAAGGCGGGCCGCAGGATCACGAAGGCGGCGACCCCGAGCAGCACCACCATGATCACCGGCTTGAGGACCTCCGTGCTCATACCGGCCGCGAAGAAGGCGCCCGCCGAGGAGCCCGCGAGGGCGGCGAGCCCGATGCGTACGGCCGTGCCGACGTCCACCGGCGCCCTGCGGGCGTAGGTCACCGCGGCGCCGGTGGTGCCGACGATCGCGATCGCCTTGTTGGTGCCGAGGGCGCACGCGGCCGGGGTGGCCGCCGGCAGCCCGAGCAGCAGGGCCGGCAGGAGCAGCAGCCCGCCCCCGCCCACCACCGCGTCGATCCAGCCGGCCGCGAGGGCGGCCACGCACAGCAGGGCTACGACGGTCACGGGTATGTCGGGCATGGTCAGGACCCTAACCCGGGCCCGGCGCGCCCCGGCCGCACAGTCCTCCCGGGGCGCACGGAGGACCCTCACACCCCCCGCGCACCCGTGCTGAGGGCAGCGTTCCGCACGGGAAACAGAGGTGATGCCACCGGGAAACGTCCGCCCCGCACGCTCGTCGCATGACCTCGAAAACGCGTGTGGTGGTGATCGGCGCCGGCCTCGCGGGCGTCCGGCTCGCCCGGCGGCTCGGCGAGCTGGGCGTGCCCGCGCTCCTCGTCGGTGAGGAGGAGCATCCGCCGTACAACCGGGTGCTGCTCGCCGAGGTGCTGGCCGGCCGGTACGCCCCCGAGGTGATCGGCCTGCCGGTGCCCGACGGGCTGCTGCGCGCCCGGGTCACCGGCATCGACCGCGCCGCCCGGACCGTCGGCTGCGCGGACGGCACCTCGATCGCGTACGACACGCTGGTCCTGGCGACCGGCTCCAACCCGGTGCTGCCGCCGCTGCGGGGACTGTTCACCCCGGACCACCGGCTCCCCGAGGGCGTCCACGCGTTCCGCACCATGGACGACTGCCTGGGCCTGGCCGGGGCGGTCCGTCCGGGGGTGCGCGCGGTCGTCGTCGGGGGCGGGCTGCTGGGGGTGTCCGCCGCCCGTGCGCTCGCCGTGCGCGGCGCGCAGGTGGTCCTCGCCCAGCAGTCCGAACGGCTCATGGAACGCCAGCTCGACCCGGACGCCTCCCGGCTGGTGCTGCGGCATCTGACCGGCCTGGGCGTCGAGGTGCACACCGAGTGCCGGGTGCGGGACGTGCGCTCGGCCGGCGGCGCGGTCCGCTCTGTGGAGCTGGCCGACGGGTACGCGCTCGACGCCGACCTCGTGGTGGTCGCCTGCGGGGTGCACCCGCGCACGGGCCTCGCGGAGCAGGCGGGTCTCGCCGTCCGCAAGGGGATCATCGTCGACGACGAACTGCGCACCTCCGACCTGCGCATCCGTGCCGTCGGCGACTGCGCCCAGCACGACGGCACGGTCTACGGCCTGGCCGCCCCCGCCCTGGAACAGGCCGACTTCCTCGCCGAGTCCATCGCGGGCGCCACGCACGCCCGCTACACCGGCACCCGCGCCCTGACCCGGCTGACCCTGACCGGGCCGCACTCCCCCTTCGACCTCGCCGCGTTCGGCGAGACCGAGCCACTCCCCGGGGACGACGTCGTACAGCTCGCCGACGCCACCCGGGGCACCTACCGCAAGGTCGTCGTCCGCGACGACCGCCTGGTCGGCGGGGTCCTCGTCGGCGAACTCGGCACCGTCGGCGCGCTGGCGCGCGCCTGGGAGGGAGCGGAGCCGCTCCCCGGCGACGGCCCCCTGCTCCACCTGCTCACCACCGATGGAGGCTCCTGAATGACCGCCACCCCGGGGGCCACCCCCACGATCGTGCTCGTCGGCCACGGCATGGTCGGCCAGCGCTTCCTCGAAGCGCTCGCCGAGCGCGGCCTGACCGCCACGCACCGCGTGGTCGTGCTCTGCGAGGAGCCGCGTCCGGCATACGACCGCGTGCAGCTGACCTCGTACTTCTCGGGCCGGACGCCCGAGGACCTGTCCCTGACCGACCCCCGGTTCATCGAGGACCACGGCATCGAGCTGCGCCTCGGCGACCCGGCCGAGTCCGTGGACCGGGCGGCCCGCACGGTCACCGCCCGCTCCGGGCTCGTCGTCGGCTACGACGTGCTCGTCCTCGCCACCGGCTCCTACCCGTTCGTGCCGCCCGTGCCGCACAAGGACGCCGCGGGCTGCTTCGTCTACCGGACCATCGAGGACCTGCTGGCCATCGAGGAGTACGCCGGGAAGCGGGCGACGACGGGTGCCGTGGTCGGCGGCGGTCTGCTGGGCCTGGAGGCGGCCGGCGCGCTCAAGGGCCTCGGACTCGACACGCACATCGTGGAGTTCGCGCCGCGCCTGATGCCGGTGCAGGTCGACGAGGGCGGCGGCGCGGCCCTGCTGCGGACCATCGAGGGCATGGGCCTGACCGTGCACACCGGCACCGGCACCCAGGAGATCGTCACCGGCGACGACGGCGCCGTCACCGGCATGAAGCTGTCCGACGGCTCCGAACTCGGCGTCGACATGGTGGTGTTCAGCGCCGGCGTCCGCCCGCGCGACCAGCTCGCCCGGGACTGCGGCCTCGCGGTCGGCGAGCGCGGCGGCATCGCGGTGGACGAGCGCTGCCGTACGGTCACCGACCCGCACGTGTTCGCGATCGGCGAGTGCGCGCTGGCGACGGACGGCCGGGTCTACGGCCTGGTGGCGCCCGGCTACGAGCAGGCGCAGACCGCCGCGGCCACGATCGCCGCCGACGACGCCTCGTTCACCGGCGCCGACCTGTCGACCAAGCTGAAGCTGCTCGGCGTGGACGTCGCCTCCTTCGGCGACGCGCACGGCACCACCGCGGACTGCCTGGACGTCGTCTACTCCGACTCCCGCGCCGGCCTGTACAAGAAGCTGGTCATCGGCCGGGACGGCACCCTGCTCGGCGGCATCCTCGTCGGCGACGCCGAGGCGTACGGCACCCTGCGCGCGCTCACCGGCTCCGTGCCCCCCATCTCCCCCGAGTCCCTCGTCCTGCCCGCCGGAGCGGACTCGGGGGACCGGCTCGGTCCCACCGCCCTGCCGGACGAGGCGGTCATCTGCTCCTGCCACAACGTCAGCAAGGGCACCATCCGCGGCGCCGTCACCGAGCACCGCTGCACCACCGTTCCCGAGGTGAAGAAGTGCACCAAGGCCGGTACCGGCTGCGGCAGTTGTGTGAAGGTGCTGGGGCAGCTGGTCACCGCCGAGCTGGAGGCGTCCGGCGTCGAGGTCGACAAGGGCCTGTGCGGCTGCTTCGACCGGACCCGCGAGGAGCTGTACGAGATCGTCCTCGCCCTGCGCCTCACGTCGTACCGGGAGCTGCTGGACCGCTACGGCCGCGAGGGCGCCCGGGGCGGCGACGGCTGCGAGACCTGCAAGCCGGCCGTCGGCTCGATCATCGCCTCCCTCGCCCCGACGATCGGCGCGAGCGGCTATGTCCTGGACGGCGAGCAGGCGGCCCTGCAGGACACCAACGACCACTTCCTCGCCAACCTCCAGAGGAACGGCTCGTACTCGGTCGTGCCGCGCATCCCCGGCGGTGAGATCGCCCCCGAGAAGCTGATCGTGATCGGCGAGATCGCCCGGGACTTCGGCCTCTACACCAAGATCACCGGCGGTCAGCGGATCGACATGTTCGGCGCCCGAGTGGAGCAGCTCCCGCTGATCTGGGCCCGGCTGGTGGACGCCGGCTTCGAGTCCGGGCACGCCTACGGCAAGTCGCTGCGCACGGTGAAGTCCTGCGTCGGCTCCACCTGGTGCCGGTACGGAGTGCAGGACTCGGTCCGCATGGCGATCGACCTGGAGCTGCGCTACCGGGGCCTGAGGTCCCCGCACAAGCTGAAGTCCGCCGTCTCCGGATGCGCCCGTGAGTGCGCCGAGGCCCAGTCGAAGGACTTCGGCGTGATCGCCACCGCGAGCGGCTGGAACCTCTACGTCGGCGGCAACGGCGGCGCGACCCCGCGCCACGCGGACCTGCTGGCCCAGGACCTGTCCGACGCCGAACTGGTCCGGCTGATCGACCGGTTCCTGATGTTCTACATCCGCACCGCCGACCGGCTGGAACGCACCGCGGGCTGGCTGGAGCGGATCCCGGGCGGCCTGGACCATGTGCGGGACGTGGTGGTGCACGACTCGCTCGGCATCTGCGACGAGCTGGAGGCGCTGATGGCCGCCCACGTCGCCCACTACCGCGACGAGTGGGCGGAGACCGTCAACGACCCCGAGAAGCTGGCCCGGTTCGTGTCCTTCGTGAACGCGCCGGACACCCCCGACCCGGTCGTCGCCTTCGTCCCCGAGCGCGACCAGATCAAGCCCGACCTGCCGCTGCTGTCCATCGGCATCCGGCCCTCCGACGACGTCCTGGAAGGAAGCGCCCAGCGATGACCCTGGCCCCCGAGACCACCGACCTGAAGGTCCAGCTCCGCCTGTCCGACGGCTGGTTCACGGCCTGCGACCTGGGCGCGCTGGCGCCGGGCCGCGGGGTGGCCGCCCTGCTGCCGGACGGCCGCCAGGTGGCCCTGTTCCGCGACCGCGCCGACCAGCTGTACGCCATCGACAACCGCGACCCCTTCACCGGCGCGGCCGTGCTCTCCCGCGGTCTGACCGGCACCCACGAGGGCCGCCCGTTCGTGGCGTCCCCGCTCCTCAAGCAGCGCTTCGACCTGGCCGGCGGGCAGTGCCTGGACGACGGCTCGGTCCGGGTGGCGGCGTACGAGGTGCGCAGCGTCTGAGGCGCCGGCTCCCGGGCCCGGGCGGCGGGGAGCGCTCAGTCGATCCCCGACCGCTCCACCCCCGCCACGATCCACCGCTGGAAGCACAGGAACGCCGGCAGCAGCGGCAGCACCGACACGGCCGCCGCGACGAACAGCTCGTGCAGCCGGACGACCTGGGCGGTGGTGAACGAGGACAGCGCCACCTGCACCGTCCAGGCGCTCTGGTCCTGCCCGATCACCAGCGGCCACAGGAAGGAGTTCCACGCGCCGAGGAACACGATCGTGCCGACCGCAGCGAACACCGGCCGCGCGTTCGGCACGACCACCAGCCAGTACGTCCGCCAGTACCCGAGCCCGTCGACCTGCGCCGCGTCCTCCAGCTCCCGCGGGAATCCGAGGAAGTACTGCCGGAACACGAAGCAGGCGAACGCGGAGAACAGGGTCGGGACGATCAGCCCCCGCAGCGTGGAGATCCAGCCCAGCGACGACACCAGCACGAAGCTCGGCACGAAGGTGACGGCGGCCGGGACCAGCAGGGTGCCGAGGATGCCGTGGAAGACCTTGTTCGCGTGCCGGTAGGGGATGCGGGCGAGGCCGTACCCCGCGAGGGACGCCGGCACGAGCGTGCCGAGCGTCGTGGCGACCGCGATCAGGGCGGAGTTGAGCAGGGAGCGGGCGAACGGCACGGACGGGTCCTCGAACAGCTCGCGTACGTTGCCCCACCTGACCTCGCCCGGGAGGAAGGTCCAGCCGGGTGAGGTGATCTCCCGCTCGCTCGCCAGCCCGTTGCGGACCAGCAGGTAGAAGGGGATCAGGAAGAGCAGGGCCAGCGCGACGAGCAGCGCCGCCCGCAGCGCCCGCCCGGCCCGCACCAGGGCGTCATCCATCGGCGTCCGTCCTCCCCGGCCTCAGCCACCGAGTCTGGCCCACCGTGACCACCGCGACGACCAGCGCCAGGATCACCGCGCCCGCGCTGCCGAGCCCCAGGTCCTGTCCCTGCCCGAGGGCGGTGTAGTAGAGGTGGACGAGCGGCGGCCGGGCGTACGGCGGATAGCCCCGCGCGTCGGACAGCAGGTTGTAGAACTCGTCGAAGGCCTGGAAGGCGTTGACGACGAGCAGCAGCACCACCGCGACCGAGGTGGCCCGCAGCCGGGGCAGGGTGATGTGCCGCAGCACCGTCCAGCCCGGCCGGGCCCCGTCCACGGCGGCCGCCTCGTAGAGCACCGGGTCGATCCGCTGGAGCCCCGCGAGGAACAGGATCATGTAGAACCCGGCCTGCAGCCACAGCCGTACGGTCACGATGACCAGCCAGTACCAGGGCGGATCGGTGGTGGACAGCCAGGCGACGGGATCGACCCCGAACCAGCCCAGCACGGTGTTGGCCAGCCCGAACCGCACCCCGCTGAAGACCGACGTCTTCCAGATCAGGGCGGCCACCACGTAGCTGCACGCGGCGGGCAGGAAGAAGACCGACCGGAAGAAGGCACGCGCCCTTCGGACGCGGTTGACCATCAGGGCGAGGGCGAGGGACAGGACGTAGGTGACGGGGACGATGAAGGCGGTGAAGACGAGGAACGTCCGCAGACTGCCGACGAACGCGTCGTCCCCGAGCATCGCCGTGTAGTTGTCCAGACCGACGAAGTGCGTGGGCGTGACCGTGTTGTGCGCGTCGAAGAAGCTCAGGCCCACGCTCCACAGCAGCGGAACGTAGGTGAACAGCGCGAGCCCGACGGCGAACGGCCCGACGAAGACCCAGAACCACAGGGCCCTTCTGCGCCTCACCGCGTCCTCACGAGGCCCTCTTCGCGTTCTTCACGCGATCGAGTTCGGCGGACACCTTCCGTACGACGGCACGCAGCTCGCTCTCGGGACCGGCCCCGCCTGTGATGATCCGGCTCAGCGCGTCCTGGTAGGCCGTCCGGCCGGCCGGTGTCCACAGCAGCGGCTGGGCGTAGCCGTGTTCGGTGGCGAGGCGGACGGCCTCGGCGGCCGGTCCCGACCTCAGCCGGGCGGCCTTCTTCGCGAGGGAGGTCCGGGCGGGGATGTGGAAGCCGTAGGAGAGCGCGAAGTCCTCCTGGTAGTCGGTCCGTTCGACCCACAGCCACTTCACGAAGTCCTTGGCGGCCGCCTTGTGGCCGCTGCGCGCGCTGACGGCGGCGCCGTACGCGCCGACGGGCACGGTGGGCCGGCCGCCGGCGCCGTCCGGTGGGAACGGGAGCACCCCGAAGTCGTCCCCCAGCTCCTTCCGCACCTGCGGCAGGGCCCACAGCCCGGACCACTGCATCGCGGTCAGCCCCTGGACGAAGGCGGACGGGTCGGACCAGTCGGCGGGCGCGCCGAGGAGGAGGGACTTGTCGGCATGAAGCCGGTGCAGTTTGCCGAGGGCGCGGGCGGCGGCAGGGTCGTCGAAGCCGACCCCGCCGTCCTCGGTGACGAGCTGGAGTCCGGCCGCGTACAAGGGCGTTCCGCCGAGCACACCGGCCCCACCGTCGTTGCCCAGGAACAGCCCCTTCACCTTGCTGCTGGTCAGTCTCCCCGCCGCGTCGACGAGCGCGTCGAGGGTGGTGGGCGGCTCGACCCCGGCGTCCCTCAGCAGGCTCTTGCGGTAGTAGAGCAGCTGCGTGTCGATGGCCTGCGGGATCCCCCACACCTTCCCGTCGTACGTCTTCGGGGTCAGCACGGCCGGAGTGAAGTCGTCCCTGACCCCGTCCAGCAGCTCGGTCAGGTCGACGACCTGCCCGCCCCGGATCTGGTCGAGCGTGGGCCCGTCGACCTCGAAGACATCGGGCCCGGAGCCGGTGAGCAGCGCGGCGGCGGTCTGCTGGTCGTAGTTCCCCGGCCGCCACTGGACCTCGACGCGCGCCCTCCGGTACGCGGCGGCATAGCGCTCGACCGCCTGCTCGGTGCCGGTCTCGCCGTACTGGTGGTACCACTGCGACAGCCGGGTTCCCGAGCCCCCGCCGCCGCGTCCGGTGTTCGACCCGCACGCGGTGAGCAGCCCGGCGCCCGCCCCCGCGGCCAGCAGCGCCCTGCGGCTGATCGTCATCAGTGCCCCCTGCCGTTCGTCATCGATGCACGGCCCAACGACCGACCATGCGCGGTGATTACGAAAGAGGGGCCACGGCGGTGTGCCGGCGCGCGGAAGCGCCGCGTGACCGCGCGCGGGAGGCTGTCGGCACGTCACCCCGCCAGGGCGTCGTAGGCGACGCCGGTCAGCCGCGCGGACGCGTCCCAGAGCCGCTCGCCGATCGCGTCGTCGACGGTCCAGGGCGCCCGCCGGGACGGCGCGGGCGCGCCCCGCCACCCCGCGAACGCCGGCCCGAAGAAGGCGTCGGGCCGTACGCCGGGGGCGGTCGCCGCGTACAGCGTGGGCAGCGCTCCGGCCTCCGCCGACTGGGCGAACACCCGGTTGCCGAGCTCCATCATCCGCTCGGCCGTCCGCCGCCCCTCGGCCCGCGGCCCGGCGGTCTGGAGGTTGGTGGCGGCGTACCCCGGGTGCGCGGCGGCCGCGACGACGGCGGAGTCATGCACGGCGAGCCGGCGCGCCAGCTCATGCGTGAACAGCAGGTTCGCGGTCTTGGAACGGGCGTAGGCGACCCAGCGCCGGTACTTCCGCCGGCTGTTGAGGTCGCGGATGTCGATGCCGGCCAGGGCGTGCATCATGCTGGACACGGTCACGATCCGGGCGCCCGGGACGGCGAGCAGCCTCGGCAGGAGCAGCCCCGTGAGCGCGAAGTGCCCGAGGTGGTTGACCCCGAACTGCGTCTCGAACCCGTCGGTGGTCCTCCCGTACGGAGGCGCCATCACCCCGGCGTTGTTGACGAGCAGATCGAGCCGGTCGTACGGCAGCCGCTCCGCGAAGTCCCGCACCGACCCCAGGTCCCCGAGGTCCAGCCGCCGCAACTCGGGCCGTGCCGCCGGCACTTCGTCCTCGATCCGGTCGGCCGCAGCCCTCCCCCGCGTCTCGCTCCGGCACGCGAGCACCACCTGGGCCCCCTTCCGGGTCAGCTCCCGCGCGACGACGAACCCGAGCCCGCTGTTCGCCCCGGTGACGACGGCGACACGGCCGGCCAGATCGGGGATGTCGTACGCGGTCCAGCCGGGCATGGGCCTGGTCCTTCCGAGGGCCGGGGGAATCGTCGGGCCCCAGGATGTACCGGTCGTGATCGTTCGCCAAGGACCGGTGAGGGACCCGCGCGGCATCGTCCCCGAAAGGCCCACGGCGATCGGGCCCCCGGCGCCGGACCGCGTCAGTGCCGTACGGTGCCGGCCGCGAGGTTCTCCACGTACCACTCGTAGGTGCGGGCCACCCCTTCACGCAGCCCGATGCGGGGCGTCCAGCCCAGGGCGGCGAGCCGGGAGGAGTCCAGGAGCTTGCGCGGGGTGCCGTCCGGCTGGGAGGCGTCCCATTCGACGGCGCCCCGGTAACCGACCGCCTGGGCGACGATCTCCGCGGTCTCCCGGATCGTCAGGTCCGTGCCCGTTCCGACGTTGACCGGCTCGTCCGCGTCGTACCGCTCCAGCAGACACAGACAGGCCCGGGCCAGGTCGTCGACGTGCAGGAACTCGCGACGCGGCGTCCCGGTGCCCCAGTTCACCACGCGCGGCGCGGCTGCCAGGCGGGCCTCGTGGAACCGCCGGATGAGCGAGGGCAGTACGTGGGAGTGCTCGGGATGGAAGTTGTCACCGGGTCCGTAGAGGTTCGTCGGCATGGCGCAGATCCACGGCAGCCCGTGCTGGCGCCGCACCGCCCGGACCTGGAGGATTCCCGCGATCTTGGCGATGGCGTACGCGTCGTTCGTCGGCTCCAGCGCACCCGTCAGCAGCGCCTCCTCGCGGATGGGCTGATCGGCGAGCTTCGGGTAGATGCAGCTGGAGCCGAGGAACAGCAGCCCCTCGACCCCGTGTCTCAGCGCCGCGTCCAGCACGTTGACCTGGATGCGCAGATTGTCGGACAGGAAGTCGGCGGGGTGGGTGGCGTTCGCCCTGATGCCCCCGACCCGGGCGGCCGCCAGCACGACCACGTGGGGCCGCTGGGCCGCGAACCAGTCGAACACGGCTCGGCGCTCACGCAGGTCGAGCTGTGCGGAGCCGGGCCCGACCACGTCCGTGAATCCCTTCCGCGCCAGATACCGGCGCACGGCCGAGCCGACCAGTCCGCGGCCGCCGGCCACGAACACCCGCGCGGAACGGTCCAGCGGCCGGCGGACCTCCCGGCACCGTGCCGCGGTGACCTCACTCGCCGTGGGGCCGGCCATCCGTCCGGGATGGGCACAGCCCTGCATCTGCCGTTCTCCTTCGGCTGGAACCGCGACATCTCTACGGCGCGGGATCACCCGGCGGGGGCGGACCCAACACGCCAGCCCAATGAACCACAGTTCGCCCGATTTGCCTGGCTAGGGTTCGCGCATGTCTGCCAAGATCGCAATGATCACCGGCATCACCGGTCAGGACGGCTCCTATCTGGCGGAGTTGCTGCTGGCCAAGGGCTACCTGGTCCACGGGCTGATCCGCCGCTCGTCGGCCTTCAACACCCAGCGGATCGAGCACCTCTACCGGGATCCGCACGACCACGGGGCCCGCCTCGTGCTGCACTACGGCGACCTGGCCGACGGCAGCCGCCTCACCACCCTGCTGGAGCGGCTGCAACCCGGTGAGGTCTACCACCTGGCCGCCCAGTCACACGTCCGGGTCTCCTTCGACGAACCGGAGTTCACGGGTTCCACCACGGGCCTGGGCACCGTGCGCCTCCTGGAGGCGATCCGGATGACCGGGCTGCCCTGCCGGTTCTATCAGGCGTCCAGCTCCGAGATGTTCGGCATGAGCCCGCCACCCCAGTCGGAGCACACTCCCTTCCACCCGCGCTCCCCGTACGCCGCCGCCAAGGTCTACGCGTACTGGATCACCCGGAACTACCGGGAGGCGTACGGGATGTTCGCGGTCAACGGCATCCTCTTCAACCACGAGTCGCCGCGCCGCGGCGAGACCTTCGTGACCCGCAAGATCGCCCGCGCCGCCGCACGGATCGCCCGCGGTGAGCAGGACCACCTGTATCTCGGCAACCTGGAAGCCTGCCGTGACTGGGGCTACGCCCCCGAGTACGTCGACGCCATGTGGCGGATGCTGCAGCGCGAGCAGCCCGGCGACTACGTCGTCGCCACCGGCACCAGTCACAGCGTCCGCGACTTCCTGGGCTTCTGTTTCGACCACGTCGGACTCGACCCGGACAAGCACGTCCGCTTCGACGAGCGCTACCTGCGGCCCTCGGAGGTCCCCGACCTGATCGGCGACGCCTCGGCGGCCGAGCGCGACCTGTCCTGGCGGCCGACCGTGCACGCCCCGGAGCTCGCCCGCATCATGGTCGACGCGGAACTGGCACGCCTGCCGCAGCCCGCCACCCCCGTCCACGTCCACTCCTGACGCGGACGCCGGTTCGCCCCGGGCCGGCGCCCGGACCCACCTGAGCCAGCCCCGCACCCGAAGCGAGAGTCCGTCGTGCCGAACCTCACCGTCATCGTCCCGAGCCGTGGCCGGCCGCACACCCTGCCGCAGTTGGCCGCCGCGTTCCGCGCCACCTGCACCTCCGACACCCGGCTGCTGTTCGCGGTCGACGAGGACGACCCGGAGTACCCCGCGTACCGGGACGCCCTGGGCGAGGCCGACGCCGCCGGATTCCCGGTCCGGCTGGTGACACAGCCGTGCGGCACCATGATCTCCGCGCTCAACCGGGCGGCGCGTGTGCTGCTCGGCGAGGCGCCGGAGCCCGACGCGATCGGCTTCATGGGAGACGACCACCGGCCCCGCACGCACGGCTGGGACGCCGCCTACCTCGACGCGCTGGCCGCGCTGCCCGGCATCGTCTACGGCGACGACCTCATCCAGGGCGCCGCGCTGTGCTCCCAGTTCGCCGTCACGACCGACATCGTGCGCCGGCTGGGCCACATGGCGCCCCCGGTGCTCACGCACATGTACATGGACAACTACTGGCTCATCCTCGGCCAGGAGGCAGGCTGCATCACCTACCTTCCGGAGGTGGTCGTCCAGCACTTCCACCCGGCGGGCGGCACCGCCGAATGGGACGACGGCTACCGCCGTGTCAACGCCCCGCTCCTGTACGCCCGCGACCGGTCCGCGCTCGAGGTCTACCTCGGCATCCACATCACCCACGAGGTGGCCGAACTGACCGCGGCTGGGGCGGGAGTGCCCTCGTGAGCGACGCGTAGGGGCGGCACCCCCGCAGGGTTCCGCAGTATTGTTCGACAGCGTCGTGGTCCAGAACAGCCGGGATTGGCAAAGGACATGCTGAAGGTCGAGGAGTTGGAGGCCGTGCTTCCGGCGATGACGCCGTGGCGTGTGCCTGGGAGGCGCGGCGTGGACTGGGCTGCCCTTGAGGCGGACCTCGGGACGGCGCTGCCCTCCGACTTCCGCTGCCTGGCGGAGGCGTACCCGGTGCTGGTCGTCGACGACTTCCTCATGGTGTCCGTTCCGCTGCCCGGCGCCGAGGCGTGGTGGGCCTCCGCGGGCCGGGAGGACGAGATCCTTCAGGATCTGTACGAGATGGGCGACACCGAGGACTACGTTCCCTTCCCGCAGCCGGGAGGCCTGATCAGTTGGGCGTCGTCCAATTCGGGGGACTCCTTCTACTGGAGGACGAGCCCCGCGGCCCCGGACGCCTGGCCGGTGGTCGTCCGCGGAGACAACGGCGACTGGACGGAGTTCCCGGTCGGTGCCGTCGAGTTCCTGGCCGGCGTGTACGGGCGCACCATCGACGTGCCGGGCATGCCCAAGAACTTCCCCGGCGACTGCCCGAAGGTACTGGGCCTGAGCGACCGCATCGACTGATCGGCGACTCGTCCAGGACACGCTGTTGGTGAACCAAGGTCGGGGAAAGCTGATCACAGTTTCGGGCAGCGAGGCAGCTTGACGGTCGCCGCGGACGATGTACGAAGGGGCGGCACCCCCGCACAGGGTGCCGCCCGCTTCCGGTGTGCCGGAGCCGTCGTCGATCGGTCTGAGGGTCGGGGACCGACGACGGCTCCGGGGTCCGGTGGCCGTGGGGCCTATCGGTGGTCGCTGCCCGCCGAGTTCGTGGCCGCGCGGCCCGCCTCCAGCCGGGCGACCGGGATGCGGAACGGGGAGCAGGAGACGTAGTCCAGGCCGGCCTCGTGGAAGAAGTGGACCGACTCGGGGTCGCCGCCGTGCTCGCCGCAGACGCCGAGCTTGAGGTCGGGGCGGGTCCGCCGTCCGGCCTCCGCCGCCGCCTTCACCAGGGAGCCGACGCCGTCCCTGTCGATGGTCTCGAAGGGCGACACTCCGAAGATGCCCCTCTCCAGGTAGGCCGTGAAGAAGGAGGCCTCCACGTCGTCCCGGGAGAAGCCCCAGACCGTCTGCGTCAGGTCGTTCGTGCCGAAGGAGAAGAACTCCGCGGCCTCCGCGATCTGGCCGGCGGTCAGCGCGGCGCGCGGCAGCTCGATCATCGTGCCGATGGCGAGCTTGAGTTCCGTGCCCGTCGCCGCCTGGACCTCGGCGATGACCTGGTCGGCCTCGTCGCGGACGATCTCCAGCTCCTGGACGGTGCCGACGAGCGGGATCATGATCTCGGCGCGCGGGTCGCCCTTCGCGGTCTTGCGCTCCGCCGCGGCCTCGGCGATCGCGCGGACCTGCATGGTGAACAGGCCGGGGATGACCAGGCCGAGGCGGACACCGCGCAGGCCGAGCATCGGGTTCTGCTCGTGCAGGCGGTGCACCGCCTGGAGGAGGCGGAGTTCGTTCTCGTGCGGCTCCTGCCGGGACTCGGCGAGGGCCACGCGCACCGAGAGTTCCGTGATGTCGGGGAGGAACTCGTGCAGCGGCGGGTCGAGCAGGCGGATGGTGACGGGCAGGCCGTCCATCGCCTCGAACAGCTCGACGAAGTCCTTCTTCTGCAGGGGCAGCAGCTCCCGCAGGGCCGCCTCGCGCTCCTCCTCGGTGTCGGCGAGGATCAGCTTCTCGACCATCTCGCGGCGCTCGCCGAGGAACATGTGCTCGGTGCGGCACAGGCCGATGCCCTGGGCGCCGAAGCGGCGGGCCCGCAGGGCGTCCTCGGCGTTGTCGGCGTTGGCGCGGACGCGCAGCCGGCGCTTGCGGTCGGCGAAGGCCATCATGCGGTGGACGGCCTCGACCAGCTCGTCGGCGTCGTCGGCGCCCGGGTGCATACGGCCCTCGAAGTACTCCACCACCGGGGAGGGGACCACCGGGACCTCGCCCAGGTAGACCTTGCCGCTGGAGCCGTCGATGGAGATGACGTCGCCCTCCTCGACGACGTGCCCGCCCGGGACGGTCATCCGGCGGCGCTTGGTGTCGACCTCCAGCTCCTCGGCGCCGCAGACACAGGTCTTGCCCATGCCGCGGGCGACGACGGCCGCGTGGGAGGTCTTGCCGCCGCGCGAGGTGAGGATGCCCTCGGCCGCGATCATGCCGTCGAGGTCGTCGGGGTTGGTCTCGCGGCGGACGAGGATGACCTTCTCGCCGGAGCGGGACCACTTCACGGCGGTGTACGAGTCGAAGACCGCCTTGCCGACCGCGGCGCCCGGCGAGGCGGCGATGCCCCGGCCGACCTTCTCGACCTTGGCGGACTCGTCGAAGCGCGGGAACATCAGCTGCGCCAGCTGGGCGCCGCTGACGCGCTGGAGCGCCTCGGTCTCGTCGATGAGGCCCTGGTCCACGAGCTGGGTCGCGATGCGGAAGGCGGCACCGGCGGTGCGCTTGCCGACGCGGGTCTGGAGCATCCAGAGCTGGCCGCGCTCGATGGTGAACTCGATGTCGCAGAGATCCTTGTAGTGGTTCTCCAGGGTCTCCATGATCTGCATGAGCTGGTCGTACGACTTCTTGTCGATCTGCTCCAGCTCGGCGAGCGGGACGGTGTTGCGGATGCCCGCGACCACGTCCTCGCCCTGGGCGTTCTGCAGGTAGTCGCCGTAGACGCCCTGGTGGCCCGAGGCGGGGTCGCGGGTGAAGGCGACGCCCGTGCCGGAGTCCGGGCCGAGGTTGCCGAAGACCATCGAGCAGACGTTGACGGCGGTGCCGAGGTCGTGCGGGATGCGCTCCTGGCGGCGGTAGAGCTTGGCGCGGTCGCCGTTCCAGGAGTCGAAGACCGCCTTGATGGCGAGGTCCATCTGCTCGCGCGGGTCCTGCGGGAAGTCCCGGCCGGCCTCCTTCTTGACGATCTTCTTGAAGGCGGTGACCAGCTTCTTCAGGTCGGCGGCCTCCAGGTCGGTGTCGACCGTGACCTTCTTGGCCTCCTTGGCCTTGTCCAGCGCCTCCTCGAAGAGCTCGCCGTCGACGCCGAGGACGGTCTTGCCGAACATCTGGATGAGGCGGCGGTAGGAGTCCCAGGCGAAGCGGTCGTCGCCGGCCTGCTTGGCCAGGCCCTGCACCGACTTGTCGGAGAGGCCGATGTTCAGGACGGTGTCCATCATGCCGGGCATGGAGAACTTGGCGCCCGAGCGGACCGACACCAGCAGCGGGTTGTCGGGCTGGCCGAGCTTCTTGCCCATGCGGGCCTCGAGGGCGTCGAGGTGCGCACTCACCTCGTCACGCAGTGCCGCGGGCTCCTCACCGCTGTCCAGGTAGACCTTGCAGGCCTCGGTGGTGATGGTGAAGCCGGGAGGAACCGGAAGACCCAGGTTGGTCATCTCGGCGAGGTTGGCGCCCTTGCCACCGAGGAGGTCCTTGAGGTCCTTGTTGCCCTCGGTGAAGTCGTAAACGAACTTCGCTACGTGGGGTTCTTTGTTTTCCGACACGGGTCTCGACTCCTTGAGGCCACGGTGGCTGCCCTGACGGCGAGGAACATACCCAGATCGAAGGCACATGGGTACGTCCACTTGCGCGTCATGCGCCTGTAACCACTCGTCCGCCAGTGGATCGAAAGTCAAAGCTTGGCAAGCCAAGCCGGGCTGATGTTTTCACTTCTTGAATGCACAGGGGCCAACGGATGCGATTTCCCGCTCATCCGAGCGGGACCCAGCACGATTGAGTTCGATCGATGAACGATCAAGGGGTGGCACCGAGTGCCACCCCTTGGAGAAATGCAACCGCGCTTGATCCGCTCATCTGAGCGCAACCCTTATCAAGGGTGGCGAGAATCACGCTGCCACAGCGGACGGGATTTCACCATGCGGACCGCGACGCGGACGGGAAACACCGACGTCACACGCCCAGGGCGAGCAGCCGTTCCTCCGCCCGCCGCGGCGTGTACAGGTGCTCCACGACCAGCGCACCCGCTCCGATGAGCCCCGCCCGCTCGCCCAGCCGGGAGGTGACGACGTCCAGGTGGGCCGTGGAGCGGGGCAGCGCCCGCTGGTACAGCAGCTCCCGCACTCCGGTGAGGAACGGTGTTCCGGCCAGATCGCCCGCGATCATCAGCACGCCCGGGTTGAGCAGGGTCACGACGGTCGCCAGCACGTCCCCGACTTGGACGCCGCCCTCGAACTGGCGGCGAGCTTCCCCGTGCCCGACGGCA